>JBEKFU010000006.1:0-63285 GCA_050013155.1 Thermacetogeniaceae bacterium
CCCCGGTGTCCAGAATTGCTTTAAACACCGATTCAGCACAATTGAGGCCATCCCGAAAGTTTTGTCTGGCATTGTCCTTGGCTTTTTGAATCAGGTCTTCGTTTTCGCTCATTCTGATTGCCTCCTCTGTGATCGCATGATACTATCTTCGCCACGCGGGTAAACTGACACCATCTTCGCCAAGGTGCAGTAATCTCCCTTTTTACCGATGACTACCCGCTCTAACTCTCCTGCTTTTGGCGGCTGCCGGGCTTCACCGGGGCGACCCTGACTGGCAGAGCGGGCAACTGTCAGGGGCGTAGGTGGCAATCTCCAGGCGCAGCAGGGCATGGAACGGAACATTGAAGTCGAGGCTGCCTGTGTGCCGGTCAATCAGCGCCCCAACGCCGACCACTTTACCGCCGGCTGCGGCAACCACGTCGATCACCTCTCTGGTGGAACCGCCGGTGGTGACCACGTCCTCCACCACCAATCCGGCCCTGTTCACGTTCGGTGAAGAGCGCTCTCACTCCCAAGGCGCGGGCGACCTCCTGGGCGACCAGCACTCCTCCCAGAGCGGGGCCTACGACTAGGTCCACCGCCATGTCTTTAAAGTACCCGGCCAACTGGGCTCCCAGCATCGTAGCCGCTTCCTGGTGCTGCAGCACCAGGGCACACTGGACGTAGCGATTGCTGTGCAGCCCCGAGGTCAGCAGGAAGTGCCCCAGGTAGTCGGCGCCGGACCGGATTGCCGCGCCCGGCGTGCTGATCCGCTTCTGATCGCCCTGCTCCGCTCCAACCAGACGAATTCCCGGCGTCACGATCAGGAAATCGTCTCCACAGCGCTGGCGGATTGTCTCGATCTCCCGGGGAGAGGCCACCACCCCCGACAGCCCGCAATCCCTGGCCTGTTTCGCCCAGAACACCACCTGCTCTTGCAGAGGACGAACAAGGCCAAGCTCGTCCTGCAACTGGTCCGCCCCCAGGCTGGTGAGCACGGTGACCCCCAGGACCTTCGGCATCGCTTCCGATCCGGCATCCTGGCGGGCCGCTTCCAGCCCGTAACTGCAGAACAGTTCCAGGCCGACCTTGAACATGCCCGCCAGGTCATGCAATTCAGCCACCAGGCGCCTGGCCTGTTCCAACGTACTGACATCAAGGGCGACGATCAGTCTCTCCCTGGCTTCCATGAAACCCCCTCCATTGATGCAAACTCCCCCGCCCACGCTCCGCTTAGAGCTGAAGCCTCTTAGAAGAATCATCACAAGAGTATTTCCACTCGTTATCTTCGCCGGCTGGAACGTGTCGAAACCTTTATTGCATTATTGACACCGTCAGTTCCCACGCTTCCAGGCGGCGCCGATCAGCGACCGCCAGTCTGCGATCCCCTTCCGTTCACAATATCGCTCCAACTCCTCGATGACCTTCACCGCCGCCAGGGGGTCGTGAAAGAGGGCGGAACCCACCGCCACCGCCGACGCCCCGGCCAGGATGAACTCCAGGGCGTCACGCCCGGTGCAGATGCCTCCCATGCCGATGATTGGCACGTCAACGGACTGTGCCACCTGCCACACCGCCCGCACCGCCACCGGCCGGATCGCCGGGCCGGACAGGCCGCCGGTGGCGTTGCCCAGGGCCGGCCTCCCGGCGTCCACGTCGATGGCCATGCCCAGCAGGGTGTTGATCAGCGAGAGGGCGGCAGCTCCGGCAGCGACCACTGCCTTAGCCAGGCCGGCAATGTCGGTCACGTTGGGGGTGAGCTTGACGATCACCGGCAATGAGGTGACCCGTACCACGGCAGCCACTACCGACGCTGCCAGGCAGGGGTCGGTGCCCAGGGCCATCCCGCCCGCTTTGACATTGGGGCAGGAGATGTTAAGCTCCAGGCCGGCCACCCCTGAGCCGTCAAGGCGCTCGGCCAGGGCTACGAACTCCTCCCCGGTGAACCCGGCGATGTTGGCGATCACTGGCATGCCGTAGGACCGCATCACCGGCAGGATCTCGCTGATAAAAACGTCCACTCCGGGGTTCTGCAGGCCGATGGCGTTGAGCAGCCCCGCCGGGGTCTCCCAGATCCGGGGCGCCGGGTTTCCCGGGCACGGCTTCAGGGTCAGGCCCTTGGTGACCAGCGCCCCCAGCCTGCTGACGTCGAAGACCGGCCGGTACTCCGCTCCGTACCCGAAGGTGCCGGAGGCGACCATGACCGGATTCTTCATGCCGATCCCGGCGATCTGCACCGACAGGTCAGCCATTCAGGATCACCTCCGAGGCATCGAATACCGGCCCCTCGGCGCACACCCGCAGCATCCGGGAGGGATCCGCTCCCTGGCAGGCACAGCCCATGCAGGCGCCGAGTCCGCAGGCCATCCGTTCTTCCAGGCACAGTTGCGCCGGGATGCCTTTATCCGCGCTGAGTTGCTGCACCGCCCCGAGCACCGGCTGTGGCCCGCAGGCGTAGATCTGCGCATATGAGCCCTTTACAAACGCATCCCGGAAGAGATCGGTAACGATGCCGCGCCGGCCCGCGCTGCCGTCATCGGTGCTGACCTGCACTATACCGTAGCGCTCGAGGTCTGACCGGCAGAGAATACCTTTCCTGGTTCGGGCGCCAATTAGAATGGTCATCGTCCAGTTCAATCCCATCAGGGTTTCGGCCAGGAACAGGAGGGGGGCGACGCCGATGCCGGCGCCCACCAATAGCGCCCGCTTGCCATTCCCCTCATACCGGAATCCCCGGCCCAGCGGCCCCAATAAAGATACGGGCTCACCCCGGCGCCTGGCAGCCAGCCATTCTGTTCCCCTGCCCCGTACCCGGTACAGAAAACTAACCGCTCCTGCTGCGCGCTGCACCCGGTGAATACTCAGTGGGCGTCTCAGGAAGGGGTCAAGGCCAGAACCGCAGCCCAGCATCGCAAACTGCCCGGGCCGGGCAACCGCAGCCAACTCCGGCTCCTCCAGGGTCAAGCGGAAGACATCGCCGGCCAGGGCTGACTGTTCAGCCACCCTTGTCGCGTATTCCCCTGGAGCACCCATGACTACCACCCCCCAACCTGCCTGACAGCCTTCAATCTCATGGCGATGTTCCCAGCCTGCGCATATTCGTCCAGGGAAATCAGGGAACTCTCCCCGCCTCCCTGAAGAAAGGCGATCACTTCCTGCAGGGCGCGGGCGGTGTCCAGGGAGGTCAGGCAGGGAATCCCGTGCTCCACCGCCGCCCTTCTGATCTGGAACCCGTCCCGGGCCGGTCCCTGCCCGCCGCTGTATGTGTTGATCACGAAGTTCACCCGGCCGTCCGTGATCAGGTCGACCACGTGGGGCGATCCCTCCTCGATCTTGTTGACATCCCTGACGGCCAGCCCCCGCTCCCTGAGAAAGGCGGCGGTGCCCCGGGTGGCGTAAAAGTCCAGCCCCAGCCTGGACAGCCCCTCCACCAGCGGCAGGGCCTCGAGCTTATCACGGTCGGCGATGGTGACCAGCACCGAACCGGAGCGCGGCACAGAACAACCGGCGGCGATCAGTCCCTTGTACAGGGCGCAGGGAACAGTGTAGTCCACGCCCATGACCTCGCCGGTGGACTTCATCTCCGGCCCCAGGCAGGTATCCACTCTGGTGAGCTTTCCGAAGGAGAAGACCGGTACCTTTACCGCCACCAGGGCGCCGGTCCCGGCCAGGCCGCCCCTGTAGCCCAGGCCGCGCAGCGTCTTGCCCAGCATGATCCTGGTGGCCAGGCGCACCATGGGGATTCCGGTGATCTTGCTCAGATAGGGCACCGTGCGGCTCGCCCGCGGGTTGACCTCGAGCACGTAAACCTCACCCTGGTAATAGACGAACTGGATGTTGAGGATGCCACGGACCTGCAGGGCAAGGGCGATCCTGGTGGTATCGCCGACAATCCGGTCGACGACATCCTGCGGCAGGCGCGCCGGATACACCGCAATGCTGTCTCCGGAATGCACCCCCGCCCGCTCCACATGTTCCATGATCCCGGGGATCAGCACCTGTTCCCCGTCACAGACGGCGTCGACCTCGATCTCCTGGCCCTGGAAGTACTTATCGATCAGCACCGGATGGTTGGGCGAGACCTCCACGGCATTGGCCACGTAACTCTCCAGGTCCTCCTCGCCGTATACGATCTCCATCGCCCTGCCTCCCAGCACGTACGAAGGCCGCACCAGGACCGGGAAACCGATCTGGCGGGCGATGGCCAGGGCATCCTCCATGCCGGCGGCGCCTCTGCCGGGCGGTTTCCGGATCCCCAGACCGGTCAACAACTGTTCAAACCTTTCCCGGTCCTCGGCCTCGTCGATCTTGTCGACGGCGGTGCCCAGGATAGGCACCCCTGCCGCTGACAGCGGGCCAGCCAGGTTGATGGCGGTCTGCCCCCCGAACTGCACGATCACCCCGTCCGGGCGCTCCAACTCCACCACGTGCAGCACGTCCTCCAGGGTCAGGGGCTCGAAGTAGAGCCGGTCGGCGGTGTCAAAATCGGTGCTGACAGTTTCCGGATTGTTGTTGATGATCAGGGCCTCGACCTGCTCCTGCTTCAGGGCCATGACCGAGTGCACCGAGCAGTAGTCGAACTCGATCCCCTGCCCGATGCGGATGGGGCCGCCGCCGATCACCAGCACCTTGCGCCTGGGCGTGGGCTGCGCCTCGTTCTCCAGGTCGTAGGTCGAGTAGAAGTATGGCGTTGCCGCTTCGAACTCGGCGGCGCAGGTATCCACCATCTTGTACACCGGCCTGATGCCGCTACGATAGCGCCACTGCCTGATCTCCGGAGCGGAGACTCCGGTCAGGCGGCTGATCAGCAGGTCGCTGAAGCCAAACCGCTTGGCCTGCCGCACCGTCTCCGGGTCCAGGTCGCGGACATCGTGAAAGTTGCCAAGCACCTTTTCCAAATCGGTGATCGCCCGGATCTTGTGCAGGAAGAAGTTGTCGATGCCGGTCAAATCGGAGATCAGATGCAGGAGGTCATTCGGATTCTCCCCATGTACAGGTATGCTTTCAGCTTGTATCGTAGCTTCAGAGCCTGCCTTTTGAGAGGTGAGAGGGATTTGAGAGGTGTGAGGTGAGAGGTTGGATGTTCCCACTTCTCGCTTCTCACTTCTCAAATCATTGGCCATGCCAATGCCTTCTTTTTCCGCGCCCGCTGGAGCGGGCACCCGCCGCGCCCGCCAGGGCGGGCACCCGCCGCACCCGCCAGGGCGGGCACCCGCCCACCGCTCAATATTTCTCCGGAAGGCTTCCGCCACCAGGAACAGCCTCTCATCCGTAGGGGCTGTCAGCCTGTCCAGCAGTTCCTGGTCGTCCATGTTCTCCAGGCCCGGGTACAGGAGACCGTTATTCTGCAGTTCCAGAGACCGCATCGCCTTCATCAGGGCGCCCTCGAAGGTGCGGTCGATGGCCATCACTTCTCCGGTGGCCTTCATCTGGGTGCCCAGGGTGCGGTCTGCGCTCCGGAACTTGTCAAACGGCCAGCGGGGGACCTTCACCACACAGTAGTCAAGGGCCGGTTCAAAGCAGGCTTGCGTCCTCCGGGTGACGAGGTTCTCGATCTCGTCGAGGCGCAGGCCGAGAGCGATCTTGGCAGCCACACGGGCGATCGGGTAGCCGGTAGCCTTGGACGCCAGGGCGCTGGACCGGCTGACCCGGGGGTTGACCTCGATGACGTAATACTGGAAGCTGTGCGGGTCAAGAGCGTACTGGATGTTGCAGCCGCCCTCCACTCCCAGCGCCCTGATGATCTTGAGCGAGGCCGTCCTGAGCATCTGGTATTCATGATCGGTCAGGGTCTGGGAGGGCGCCACCACGATGCTGTCTCCGGTATGCACCCCCATCGGGTCGATGTTCTCCATGTTGCAGATGGTGATGCAGTTATCCGCCCCATCCCGCATCACCTCATACTCGATCTCCTTCCAGCCGGCCACGCTGCGCTCGATCAGGACCTGGCCGATCATGCTCAGGGTCAGGCCGCGGCTCATGATCTCCCGCAGCTCCGGCTCATCGCAGGCCATGCCGCCTCCGGTCCCGCCCAGTGTATAGGCCGGGCGCACCACCACCGGATAGCCGCTGTCATTGGCGAAGTCCACGGCGTCCTCGATCGACTCCACCACCCTGCTGTCCGGCACCGGCTCGCCGATCTCCTGCAGCATATCCTTGAACAACTGCCGGTCCTCGGCCTTCTTGATCGCCTCCAGGGGAGTGCCCAACAGCAGCACCCCATACCGTTGCAAAACCCCGGACTCTGCCAACTGAACCGCCAGGTTCAGGCCGACCTGGCCACCGAGGGTGGGGATCAGGCCCTGCGGGCGTTCCCGCTCGATGACCCGGGCCAGAAAATCCGGGGTCAGCGGTTCGATGTAGATCTTATCGGCCATCTCCTGATCGGTCATGATGGTGGCCGGGTTGCTGTTGACCAGCACCACCTCCAGGCCCTCCTCCCTGAGGGCGCGGCAGGCCTGAGTTCCGGCGTAGTCAAATTCAGCCGCCTGGCCGATGATGATGGGGCCCGATCCGATGACCAGCACTTTTTTCAGATTGGGATTGCGGGGCATGCATGTTCCTCCTCACAAATTCAAGTGATGAGTGATGAGTGATGAGTGATGAGTGATGAGTAAGTATTGCATACCTTTTGACTCCAATTGAGTGAGGTTAGCTGCATTCCAGCAAAGCGACCCCAGAAGGCACCCGCTTTGTGAGAGCGAGCGGAATCAGCTAGCTAAGTCGACCCTATAGGGCAAGGATATCGTGTTTTTTATCCTGTAAAAGGATTCTCGGCGAGTTAAAAGAAACTCATCGCTCTATCTTCCACTCATCACTTTCCACTCATCACTTTCCACTCATCACTCATTACTTTTCTTTGATCAGGTCCAGGAAGCGATCGAACAAATAGTTGGAGTCCATGGGGCCCGGCGATCCCTCCGGGTGGTACTGCACCGAGAAGACAGGCAGGGTTTTGTGCTGCAGCCCCTCGACGGTGCCGTCGTTCAGATTCCGGTGGCTGACGATCACCTCGCTGCCGGGCAGGCTCCCGTCATCCACCGCAAAACCGTGGTTCTGCGAGGTGATGGCCACCCTGCCGGTGGCCAGGTCCTTGACCGGATGGTTGGCGCCCCGGTGCCCGAACTTGAGCTTGTAGGTGTCCCCGCCGAAGGCCAGGCCGAGGATCTGGTGCCCCAGGCAGATCCCCATCACCGGGCACTGGCCGATCAGGCTGCGGGTCGTCTCCACTGCGTACCCGACATCCTTGGGATCACCGGGGCCGTTGCTGAGCACCACCCCCTGGGGACGGCAGCTCATGATCTCTTCGGCGGTCGTCGCCGGAGGAACCAGGTGGACGGTGCAGCCCCGCTGCAGCAGGGAACGGATGATGTTCTGCTTGACCCCGAAGTCCACCACCACCACCCGCAGGGGACCATCGCCCCAGGTCTGCGCCTCTCTGGTGGTACAGGCCGTCACCAGGTCCTGGCCGGAGATCGAGGGCGACGACTGGGCCTCCTTGACCAGCAGGGCAGTGTCCTGTTCTCCGGTGGCTATATATCCGCGCATGGTCCCATAATTGCGCAGCCGCCTGGTCAGCGCCCTGGTATCGATCCCGGCCAGGCCGATGATCTCGTGCCTGTTCAAAAATTCCTCGAGCTTGATCCAGTAGCGCCAGTTGCTCGGGTAGTCGCACAGTTCCTTGATCACGAAGCCCCGCACCCACGGCCTGGCAGATTCATAGTCATCCTGGTTGACGCCGTAGTTGCCCACCAGCGGGTAGGTGAGCACCACGATCTGCCCGCAGTAGGAGGGATCTGTGAGAATCTTCTGGTATCCGGTCATGCCGGTATTGAAAACCACCTCGCCGAACTGGCGGCCCTCGCTGCCGAAGGCCGTTCCCTGCAGTACCGTGCCGTCTTCCAAGGCCAGATAAGCGATCATGCTGCGTACACCTCTCCTACAGCGTATCCGTGACTCTATCGACCAATTGCCTGTGGACGACTCCGCCCACCATCGTCAGAACCGGCCAGCCCCGCAGTTCCCAGCCGTCAAAGGGCGTGTTCCTGCCCAGGGACGCAAACTGCTCCGCCTGCACCGGGCGTTTTTGCCGGGGGTCGATCACCGTGAGGCTGGCCTCGGCGCCGACCCTGACCAGGCGCCCGGGCAGCCCGATGATCCGGGCCGGGTTTAAAGCCATCTTCTGCGCCACCTGCACCGGAGTCAATATCCCCGTCTCCACCAGGTGCTCCCAGATCAGGGGCACCGCTGTCTCCAGACCGGAGATCCCGAAGGGGGCGAGGTCGAACTCCACCTCTTTATCCTCCTGGGTATGGGGGGCGTGATCGGTGGCAATGGCATCAATGGCGCCATCCAACAGCCCCGCGATCAGGGCCGCCACATCCTGCCTGGAGCGCAGGGGCGGGTTGACCTTGGTGTTGGTATCGTAAGACCTGACCGCATCATCGGTCAGGCACAGGTGATGCGGGGTGACCTCCGCGGTCACCCGGACGCCCCGCTGCTTGGCGTCCCGGATCAGGCGCACCGAGCCGGCAGTGCTCACGTGGGCGATGTGCAGCCTGGCCCCGGTCATCTCCGCCAGGATCAGGTCGCGGGCCACCTGGACCTCCTCCGCCGCCGCCGGAATGCCCCGCAGGCCATACACGGTGGAGTTGAAGCCCTCGTTCATCAGGCCGCCGGCGCTCAGTTCCCGGTCCTCGCAGTGGCTGATCACCACCAGGTCGAACATGCGGCTGTATTCCAGAACCCGCCTCAGCACCTCGCTGTTCATGATCGAGCTGCCGTCGTCGGACAGGGCCACCGCCCCGGCCTCGAACAGGTCGCCGATCTCTGCCAGTTCCTCGCCCTTGCGCTCCTTGGTAGCACATCCCACCGGGTAGACCGGGACGCTCCCGGCCTCGGCCCGGCGCTTGACGAATTCGATCACCGTGCGGTTGTCCGCCGGCGGTTTGGTATTGCCCATGGCCACCACGCCCGTGAAACCGCCCCGGACTGCCGCCCGGGTCCCGGTCGCAATCGTCTCCTTGAGCTCCTCCCCGGGCTCCCGCAGGTGGCAGTGCAGATCGATCAGGCCCGGCAGGATATAGCAGCCGGCAACCTCGACTACTTCTGCCTCCGGCGCTGACAGGCCCGCGGCCATTGCCGCCACCCGGCTGCCTTCGATCAGCAAGTCCAGCCGCTCGACTGTTTCCGCCTGCGGATCGACGACCAGCCCGCCCTTAAGCAGATATGGCACTGGCACTGAGGTCACCCCCGCTCAGCAGCAGGTAGAGGAGCGCCATCCTGACGGCCACCCCGTTGGTCACCTGCTCGTTGATCGCCGAATGACTGCCGTCCTGCACCCTCGGAGTGATCTCCACCCCCCGGTTGACCGGGCCCGGGTGCAGCACCAGCACGTCCGGCCTGGCCACCCGGAGCTTCTCCTCGTCAAGGCCGAACAGCCTGTGGTATTCCCTGATGCTGGGGAACAGGCTCCTCTGCTGACGCTCCAACTGGATGCGCAGCACGTTGATCACGTCCACGTCCCTGAGGCCCTCACGCCAGTCATGGAACACGGCCACCCCCAGCCGGTCGACGTCGACAGGCATCAGGGTGGGCGGTCCAACCACCCGCACCTCGGCCCCCAGCTTGGTGAGGCCCCAGATGTTCGACCGGGCCACCCTGCTGTGGGCGACATCCCCCAGGATGGCCACCTTGAGCCCGGCGATGCCGCCCTTCTTATCCCTGATGGTGAACAGGTCCAGCAGAGCCTGGGTGGGATGCTCGTGCGTGCCGTCCCCGGCGTTGATCACACTGGCGTCCAGGAGGCGGGCCAGCAGGTGCGGCGCCCCGGTGGCCGAGTGCCTGATGATGATGGCATCGGCGCCCATCACCTCGATGGTCTTGGCGGTGTCGCCCAGGCTCTCGCCCTTCTGCACGCTGCTCGTGGCTACCGAGAGGCTGGCCGTGTCCGCTCCCAGGTATTTGGCCGCCAGTTCAAAGGAGGTGCGAGTCCGGGTGCTGTTCTCGTAAAAAAGGGTGACGATCACCCGCCCGCGCAGGGTCGGGACCTTTTTGATCTCCCGGCTGAGGATCTCCTTCATGGGCGCAGCCGTATCCAGGATCAGCTCGATCTCCTCTGCGGTCAAGTCCTGCAGCCCCAGGAGATCCTTGTGTCCAAATCTCTTCACGACTCTCTTCTCCCCCTTTCGGGTATTTTCAACTGGTACTTGGCTTCAGTGGGGGATTGCTTTCCCCCGCTGAAGCTTAGAACCAGTTAATACAGTGACGTAGCCGCTCTTACCTGTGTGCCCGTTTTCCCGGTGTGCCGGCGGGCTTTCAGCCAAGGCGGAGCCTTGAGCCGGCGTTCAGGCCGGGCCGCTTCGGAGAAGCGGGGGCATTAGAGCGGGTAGTCATCTGTGGAAAAAAGCGAGCCTTGCTCGCTTCTATTCACACGGTTCTTCGATGACCACCTGATCCCTGCCATCTACTTCCAACATCTGTACCGAAATGACCTCCCGGTGCGAGGTGGGCACGTTCTTGCCTACAAAGTCAGCCCGGATGGGCAACTCCCGGTGCCCCCGGTCCACCAGCACCGCCAACTGCACCAACTGCGGACGCCCCAGGTCCATCAGGGCGTCCAGGGCGGCCCGCACCGTCCTCCCGGTAAAGAGCACGTCATCGACCAGCACCACTTTTTTATCGTTGATGCTGAAGGGTACGTCCGTCGTCCTGAGCACGGGGTTATAGCCAAGCTTGCTGAGGTCGTCGCGGTAAAGGGTGATATCGACGATCCCCAGCGGGACAGCGGTGCCTTCGATCTCCTTGATGAGCGCCGCGATCCGCTGGGCCAGCGGAACTCCCCGCCTCCTGACGCCGATCAGGACGAGGTCCCGGGTTCCCTTGTTCCGCTCCAGGATTTCGTGGGCGATCCTGGTGAGCGCCCGCCGGATGCCCTCGGCATCAATGATCTGGGCCTTTTCCTGCATCTCCATGGGCCTTCCCCCTCTTAACATTTACCAGATGACTACCTGCTCTAATGCCCCCGCTTCTTTGAAGCGGTGGGATAAGAGCGGGTAGTCATCTGTGGTAATTAAAAAGCCTGTTCACAAGGATCCCCTTGCAAACAGGCTTCATTCCATCAAGATTAATATCATGTTTATCAAAACACTCTCCTCCTTTCCGGTCTCTCAGGACCAGCCTTAAAGGATCCTAGATGTAATTATAGCACCTGCGGCTTGTCTGTCAACCCCAAAAGTATTCAGAATTCAGAATTGTTAAGACAATAAACCGTTCTCTTTGTTCAGATATGCCAAGACTTCTAAAGCTGGTATAATGCTGGTTGAACATAGTTCTCATTCCTCTGCATCCAGCCCTGCTGGGGAACAATCAAGGAAATAATGCGGAGTACATGACTCCTGACTCCTTAATAATTATTACCTGTTAATATGCAAGTAGGCGCTAAAGGAGCCTGGCCATGAATGTCTTTAAAAAGATCCTGCAATACCTGAGGCCTTACCGGGTGGCGGCCACCCTGGCGCCCCTGTTCATGATCCTGGGAGTGGCCGCGGACCTGACCCAGCCGAAGCTGATGCAGAACGTGGTGGACGTCGGCATCGCTACCAGGAATCTGGGCTACGTCATCCACAGCGGTACGCTGATGATCGGCCTTGCTGGAATCAGCCTGGTCTGCGGACTGGGCAGCATCTATTTCTCCACCGTCGCCGCCCTCGGCCTCAGCAACGACCTCCGCAACGACCTCTTCACAGAAGTGCAATCCCTTTCCTTTAAAAACCTTGACCGGCTAAACACCGGACACCTGATCACGGTACTGACCAACGACGTCTCCCAGATCCAGCAGTTCGTCATGATGTCCCTGCGGATCCTCGCCCGGGTGCCGGTGCAGATCATCGGGAGCGTGGTGCTGGCGGTGCTGATCAGCCCCCGGCTGTCGCTGATCTTCTTCGTGCTGGTACCGTCGCTGATGGCGGTGCTGCTGTACCTGACCAACAGGGCCTACCCGATGTTCAAGCAGGTGCAGGGCCGGCTGGACAACCTGAACACCATCGTCCAGGAAAACCTGGCGGGCATCAGGCTGGTCAAGGCCTTTGTGAGGTCTGACTACGAGATCGAGAAATTTCACCGGGGCAACGACGACCTGACCAGCACCACCGTCAAGGCGTCCAAGACCATCGCCCTGCTCTCGCCCTTCATGATGATCGCCACGAACCTGGGCGTGGTGGCAGTGATCTGGTTCGGAGGCCTGCAGGTAATCGGCGGCGTTCTGGAAGTGGGCAAGGTTATGGCCTTCATCAACTACTTGCTGATGCTGCTGTTCTCGCTGATGATGGTGGCCTTCATCCTGATGTTCATCTCCCGGGCGCAGGCCTCGGCGGACCGCATCGTCAATGTGCTGGAGGCCAAGCCGGACATAGTGGACCGGGAGCAGACCGTGCAGCACGAGATCGAGGGCGCGGTGACCTTCGACCACGTGACCTTCGGCTACAACGGCAAGGCCGAGGCCCCCGTCTTGAAAGATATCAGCTTCAGCGCCAGGCCGGGTGAGACCGTGGCCATCCTCGGCGCCACCGGATCGGGCAAGTCCAGCCTGGTGCAGTTGATCCCCCGGCTGTACGACGTGCTGGCCGGCCAGGTCCTGGTCGACGGCATCGATGTCCGGGACTACCGGATCGAGGACCTGCGCCGCAGCATCGGCATGTGCCTGCAGCAGGCCATCCTGTTTTCGGGCGCCGTCAGGGACAACATCCGCTTTGGCAGGCCGGCGGCCTCCGACGAAGAGGTGATCGCTGCAGCCAGGGTTGCCCAGGCCCACGAATTCATCACCAGGCTTCCGGATGGCTACGACACACAGTTGGGACAGCGGGGCGTGAACCTGTCCGGCGGGCAGAAGCAGCGGCTGGCCATCGCCAGGGCAATTCTGATCAGGCCCCGCATCCTGATCCTGGACGACAGCACCAGCGCCGTCGACCTGACCACCGAATCCAGGATCCAGCAGGCCCTGGACGCGGTTTTAACAGATACCACCCGGTTCGTGATCGCCCAGCGGATCACCTCCGTGCAGGGCGCCGACAAGATTATCGTCTTGAACAACGGGCTGATCGACGCCATCGGCACGCATGAAGAATTGATGCAGACCAGCGAGATCTACCAGGATATCTACAGATCGCAACTGGGAGAAGGAGACCTGCAATATGCCTGAGGAGAGAACGGGCCGGACGGCCGGGCCGGCCGTAGCAGCCAGGCCGGTGGGTTTTGGCAGGCCAGGCCCCGGCGGCGGCCGCGGCGGTCCGAGGGGCAGCATCGCGGCCATGGCCTATGCCGAGAAACCCAAGGACCTCGGGGGCATCTTCAAAAGAATACTGCAGTATCTGGGCCGGCAGAGGCGCGGCCTGATCGCCGTGCTGCTGCTGGTGGCCTTCAGCACCGGGCTCGAACTGCTGGCGCCCTACCTGACGCAGATCGCCATCGACAACTACATCATCCCGAAAAGGCTGGGCGGCCTGGCGGTGATCGCCCTGGTCCTGCTGTTGATCTACGTGACTGATGCCGGCGTGACCCTGCTCTATTCCTTCTCAATGATCGACGTCGCCCAGCGCACCGTAAAAAGTATGAGGAACGACCTGTTCGCCAAGGTGCAGTCGCTGCCGATCAGGTTCTTCGACCTGAGGCCGCACGGGGAACTGATGAGCAGGTTCACCAACGACATCGAAAACATCAACACCACCATCAACCAGAGCCTGGTGCAGCTCATTTCCAGCGTGCTCACCATCGCCGGCGTGACCGTGGTGATGCTGCTGATCAACTGGCGCCTGGCCATCGTCTGCCTGCTCAGCGTCCCCATTTTCACGCTGTTCACCAGGGGGATCGCCAGGTACACCCTGCAGGGGTTTATCGACCAGCAGACCAACCTGGGGACCCTGAACGGGATCATCGAGGAGAACGTGACCGGGCAGAAGGCGATCAAGGCCTTCGTCCACGAACAGGAGTCCATCGCCGAATTTGGCGCCGCCAACCTGAAACTGAAGCAGTCAGCCATCCGCGCCCAGGTGTTCTCCGGCTTCATCATGCCGATGGGCAACCTGCTCAACAACATCACCTTCGCCCTGATCGTGGGCATCGGCGGCTGGATGACCGTCAAGGGCCTGGCCACCATCGGGGTGATCGCCAGTTTCGTCAATTACGCCAAGCAGTTCGCCAGCCCCCTGAACCAGATCGCCACCCTCTACAACACCGTGCAATCAGCGCTCGCCGGGGGTGAACGGGTGTTCCAGGTGATGGACGAGCAGGGTGAGTACAGGGACGAAAAAGAGAAGGAGATCGGGCGTGTGAGGGGCCAGGTGGTGTTAGACCACGTCTGCTTCAGCTATGACCAGACCACGCCCGTGCTCAAAGACATCACCTTGGAGGCCCGGCCGGGGCAGACCATCGCCCTGGTCGGCCATACCGGGGCTGGCAAGACCACCATCGTCAATCTGCTCGCCAGGTTCTACGACGTGGACAGCGGTGTCATCAGCATCGACGGCGAGGATATCCGCAACCTGGACAAAGACAGCGTGCGCCGGAAACTGGGCATCGTCCTGCAGGACACCTACCTCTTCAAGGGCACGGTGCGGGAGAACATCCGCTATGGCCGCCCGGAGGCCACCGACGAGGAGATAGAGATAGCCGCCGTGATGGCTAATTCGGATCACTTCATCAAGCACCTGCCCGAGGGTTACGACACCATCCTGTCCGAGGAAGGCAGCAACCTGAGCCACGGCCAGCGGCAGTTGCTCTCCATCACCAGGACGATCCTGGCCGACCCGGACATCCTGGTGCTCGATGAGGCTACCAGCAGCGTCGACACCCGCACCGAGAAATACATCCAGCAGGCCATGCTGACCCTGATGCAGGGCCGCACCAGCTTCATCATCGCCCACCGCCTGAGCACGATCAGGGAGGCGGACAACATCCTGGTGATCGATCACGGGGAGATCATCGAGCGGGGCAACCACGAGGAACTGCTGGCGCAGAAGGGCTTCTACCACGACCTGTACTACAGCCAGTTCGCAAGAGCGGTGTAACGTCAGTTACGTGTGACACTCCCTGACCCCCTAAAGGGGGTGGCTTCTGAGCAACTCCCGCAGTTTGGCCTGCCTCTTGCGAGACCCCGTTTCCGGGTGGTTGAGCTACGGGCTTACTCAGACAATTTTGGCCCGTGTCCGGGCTACTACTATGGGTACACCCCCAAAAGGGTATTTTTCTCTATTACGGGAAAGAATAAAACACAGGGGTGTGCTAATCCGTGCCAAATAAAAGCTACAATCATTTAAAAAGTGCAGGCAAAATTTTAGGATTGGGAGCATTGGGAGCAGCAGGCGCATTTCTACTTGGTCGGCTAGGTTATAAATTGTTTGTCTCGCGAAACGTGTCCACGGTACTTCAAAAGCCTTACGATGAGAACATCTTTGATACGTATATCACATCTGGCCGCACTACTTCCACTATCTTAGTAGACACAGGCTTACGGGCACAGACCGGAAAGGCTCTCATGCGCCCCATGGGTACCCCCTTCCCCATACCTGACTTCAGCAGCATGCGGTTAGACACCGCCCAGCTCAACCGCTTTCCCACAGCCAACGACATCGAAGTTGACACCACTTTGGTGCTGGGCAAAAAGGCAGCCAAACCGATGAAACTGGATATCCCGATCCTGATTGCCGCCATGGGATACGGCCTGCAACTCAGCAAGGAGGCCAAGCTCGCCCTGGCGGAGGCTGCCACCAAGGTAGGGACAGCCACCAACACCGGCGCCGGACCCTTCACCGACTGGGAAAGGGCTGCCGCCAAACACCTGATAGTGCAGTACCCCCGCGCTAGGTGGAACCACGACCCGGCTATCTTGCGGCAGGCTGACATGGTCGAGATCCAGATCGGAACTGGTGGATTGGCTGGCATTGGCAGTGCATACGGATGGAGTGGGCTGGCGCCCGAGGTTCGCCAGGCACTCGGTCTGAAGCCCGGCGAGAACGCCGTCTATCATGCCAGGCTGCCGGAGATCTCCAGGCCCCAGGATCTGAGAGTGCTGGTTTCCGACCTGAGGAAGATCACCGGGGGCGTGCCGATCGGCGTGAAGATGATGTGCGGGAACGATATTGAGCGCGACCTGGCCATTGTCCTGGAGGCGGAGGTGGATGTGATCGCCCTTGCCGGCGGCCAGTCCGCTAATCACAGCGCACCCGCAACTATCATGGATAACTTCGGCCTGCCGACGGCATACGCTCTCTGCCGGGCATCCCGTTTTCTGGATCGTGAAAAGGTGCGCGACCGGGTATCCCTGCTGATCGGGGGCGGTCTGGAATCGCCGGGAGACTTCCTGAAAGCCATCGCCCTGGGTGCGGACGGGGTCTTTATCGGCACCGCTGCTCTGATTGCCATGATGCACAATCAGGAGTTCAAAGCACTCCCGTTCGGACCCCCAACCCAGTTGTTATGGTACACGGGCAAGTACAAGAACAAATTCAACCCCAAAGATGGAGCCAGGCACCTTGCCAATCTCCTCCGTGCTTCTACGGAGGAGATGCGGATGGCTGCCAGGGCACTGGGCAAGACCGCGCTACGGGATCTCTCTGGAGACGATATGTTCGCAACCGATGAACAGGCCGCAAAAGTTGCGAACATCATTATGGCATATCGACCAACGTCTTAAAAACAATTAGTTCGTCCAGGGGTGGCTGTCATGGATCAAAAAAACGGCGATTATATAAAAAGCGTAGGCAAGATAATGGGGCTGAGCGCTCTGGGAGCGGCGGGCGCATACCTGTTAGGCCGGCTAGTGTTTAAGTATTCTGTCTCACAGTCCGGATCCAAGATGCTCACGCAGCCTTACGATGAAAATCTCTTTGAAACATTTGAAAGCATGAGCCGCACTAATGCAATTCTCTTGGCGGATACAAGCCTAAGGGCTGAATCCGGGAAGGCTCTGATGCGCCCCATGGGCACCCCCTTCCCCATGCCTGACTTCAGCAACATGCGGTTCAACGTCGCCCAACTGCACCGTTTTCCAGCAGAAAATGAGGTCGAGGTCGACACCACTCTGGTGCTGGGCAAAAAGGCAGCCAGGCCGATGAAGCTGGATATCCCGATCCTGATCGGCGGCATGGCATGGGGCACGGGCCTCAGCAAGCAGGCCAAGCTGGCACTGGCGGAAGCGGCCACCAAGGTAGGCACTGCCACCAACAACGGCGACGGGCCCTTCACCGACTGGGAGAGGGCGGCCGCCAAGTATCTGATTGTGCAGTATCCACGCGCTAAATGGAACCACGACCCGGAGATACTGCGTCAGGCCGATATGATCGAGATCCAGATCGGGCATGCCGGGTGGGCAGGCATAGGCAGCGCATACGGATGGAACGAATTTCCTTCTGATGTTCGTAAGGCGCTCGGACTGAAGCGCGGCGAGAAAGCTGTCTACTACTCCCGGCTGCCGGAGGTCTCCAAGCCTGAGGATCTGCGGGTGCTCGTTTCTAAGCTGAGGAGCATCACCGGAGGGGTACCGATCGGCGTTAAGATGTCCTGCAGCAAGTATCTCGAGCGCGACCTGGCAATAGCCCTGAATGCGGAAGTGGATGTGATCGCCCTTGACGGCGGCCAGGCCGCTTCTCACAGCGCACCTGCAACCCTGATGGATAACTTCGGCCTGCCGCTAGCATTCGCTCTCTGCCGGGCATCCCGTTTTCTAGACCGCGAAAATGTGCGCGACCGTGTTTCCCTGCTGGCCGGAGGCGGTATGGAATCGCCGGGGGACTTCCTGAAAGCCCTCGCCCTGGGTGCAGACGGCGTCTATATTGGAACGATCGCCCTGATCGCCATGATGCATACGCAGGTCTTCAAAGCACTTCCGTTAGAACCGCCAACCCAGTTGCTCTGGAATACAGGCAAGTACAAAAACAAGTTCGACCCCAAGGATGGGGCCAATCATCTTGCCAATTTCCTACGGGCATGTACTGAGGAGATGCGGATATCTACCAGGGCACTGGGCAAGACCGCCTTGCGGGATGTCTCTTCCGACGATCTGTTTGCAACCGATGAAGAGGCCGCTAACATTGCGGGCATTCCCCTCGGCTTTCAATCACCGCTTTAAATCACGCCTTCCTCAAAGAACCCAACTTCCTATAATACCTTATTCGGTTATTTTTCAACAAGTTCTTGGCTTCAGTGGGGGATTGCCTTCCCCCACTGAAGCTTATCAGTAAAATCATGTACTCCGCATTCTTCAGGCCGGGCGTTAGCCCGGATGCGCCTGTGCTCCGCATTCTTCAGGCCGGGCGTTAGCCCGGATGCGCCTGTGCTCCGCATTCTTCAGGCCGGGCGTTAGCCCGGATGCGGAGGAGGAGAAGCGGGGGCATTAGAGCGGGTAGTCATCTGTGGTAAATTATTGCACTAGATTAAAAACGTGCGTATAACGAAACACCGCACTCCCGGCACCAAATGCGCTGTCTATGTCTAAGGCAGTTTTTTCTTTTACAACCTGCCAATATCAGAGATCGCCGGCGGCCGGAACACCGCCCAATGACCACGCCTCCCGCACTGCCCTGATCACAGCCTGAGCCACGCAGTCAGCAGCCAAAATCCCCACCTGATCGGGGTTGGCCTGCGTCAACCCCCTTGCCATGGCAAAGATGGTATCACCGTCATACCCGGTATGGGCCGGGCTGATGGTGCGGGCCAGACCCAGGCAAGCCAGCGAGGCCACCCGGTTGACCTGTTGTTTGGTAAGCGAGGCGTTGGTCGCCACTACACCCAGTACCGTATTGGTTCCTGCCAGATTGCGACTTACCTCGCCTCCTGCCATCAGTTTCTTGGTATTCAGGAAAATGCCGCGCCGGGGATCACGCAGCCCGGCGACAATCTCCCCGGTGATCGGATCGACGACATCGCCCAGGGCATTGACCACCGCCACCGCCCCCACGATCAGGTCACCCTGCCGCAGGGACCAGGCGCCGAGACCGCTTTTGGTGGCACAGGCAGGCCCATAGAGGTTTCCGACCGTGGCGCCAGTGCCGGCGCCCACACAACCTTCGGGATGTTTACTCGCGGTAGCCGCCAGGCAGGCGTTGTAACCCATGGCGGCATCGGGGCGCACGTTCTTGTTTCCCGTATGCAGGTCAAAGATGATCGCCGCCGGAACGATCGGCACCCTGGCAATGCCGGTGTCGTAGCCGTAGCCATGCTCCTCCAGATAGCGGACCACGCCACAGGCGGCATCGAGCCCGAAGGCGCTGCCCCCGGCCAGCACCACGCCGTGGACCAACTCCACCCGGCACCCGGGGCGCAGCAAGTCGGTCTCCCTGGTGCCCGGGGAAGCCCCCCTGACATCCACACCCCCGACCGCTCCCTCCGGGCACAGCACGGCAGTGCAACCGGTCAGGGCATCGTAATCGGAAGCATGGCCCATTAAAAAGCCGGGAATATCGGTGACGTTGCGAAACAATTCGTTAACTGCGTCCTCTGTCGGCATCAGGCTATCCCTCCCGATCTCAACCGGTCCTTCTGAAAGGCTGCACCTATACAAGTGGCTCATGCTCTCTCGCCCTGTTCCAGTTTTACAGCAAGGCGCCTTTTTCTCTTGCCACCCAGTCTGCCTATATTTTACCACAGATGACTACCCGCTCTAATGCCCCCGCTTCTCCGAAGCGGTGGGCACCCGTATCCGGGCTAACGCCCGGCCTGAACGCCGGCTCAAGGCTCCGCCTTGGCTGAAAACCCGCCGGCACACCGGGAAAACGGGCACACAGGTAAGAGCGGCTACGTCACTGTATTAACTGGTTCTAAGCTTCAGTGGGGGAAAGCAATCCCCCGCTGAAGCCAAGTACCAGTTAAACAAGGATCACCTTTTAAACGCAAACAAAACCTGGCGGTTCCCAGCGTTGCCGGAAGCATCGGCTGCAGCCACGGGCCGGCAGATGTGCCCATGCACCCCTCTTAAACGCAGCCCTGGAACTTAAAAGTGCTTCCCTGGTTTGGAGTGGTTGCATTTGACACGCCGGCCATCATGGGGTAAATTATCGGTAAGACCCAACTCCCGGGCCGAGGTCTCCCTGTCGCATATCCGCTTCCAGGAGCGGATAAATACAATCCGAGAGGAGCGAAATCCTGGTCATGGGGAGGCCGGACGCACAAGAACTGACACTTGTTAGTTATTGTGAGGTTTTTTGAACCAGGTTGCATTACGATGAAATCTTTGGAGATCAAGCCGCAGGTATATTGGGTCGGAGGCATCGACTGGAACCTGCGGTACTTTCACGGCCATACCGCCCCCCGGGGCACCACCTACAACTCCTACCTGATCGTGGATGAGAAGATCGCCCTGGTGGACGCCGTGAAGCACTACCTGTTCGATGAGATGCTGAGCAGGATCAGGGATGTCGTCGATCCCGCCAGGATCGACTACCTGGTGGTCAACCACGTGGAGATGGACCACTCTGGGAGCATTCCCAAGTTCCTTGAGGCCGCCCCCCAGGCCCGGATCGTCACCTCGCCCAAGGGGAAAAAGGGGCTGGAGCGACACTACAAGAAGTCATGGGACTACGTCATCGTCAACTCCGGCGACGAGTTGAAGCTGGGCCGGCGCACACTGAAGTTCGTGCACACACCGATGGTGCACTGGCCGGACTCCATGGTCACCTACGTCCCCGAGGACAAACTGCTGCTGCCCAACGACGCCTTTGGCCAGCACATCGCCAGCGCCGCCCGCTTTGACGACGAGGTGGGCTGGGATGTCGTCCACGAGGAGGCGGCCAGATACTACGCCAACATCGTCTTTCCTTACGGCGAACAGGTGGACAAGGCCCTTGAGGTGGCAGCCACGCTGCCAATCGAGATGATCGGCCCCAGCCACGGCCTGATCCTGCGGTCTTACATCCCTAGGATGCTGCAGGTCTACCACCGCTGGGCAAACAACGAATCGGACGCCAAAGCCGTGATCGCCTACGATACCATGTGGGGTTCCACCCAGAAGATCGCCCTCGCCCTGCAGGAAGGGCTGGAGTCGGCAGGGATTCCGGTTACCATGCGGTTCCTGCAGACCAGTCACATCTCCGATGTCGTCCCCGACGTGCTCACCGCCAAGGCGGTGTTGATCGGCACGCCCACCCTGAACAACGGCATGCTGCCCACGGTCAGTGCCCTGCTCACCTACCTCAAGGGTCTGCGCCCGAAGAACCGGATCGGCATGGCCTTCGGTTCGTACGGATGGGGCGGCCAGGGGGCGCGGGAGGTTGCGGAGGTAATTAGGGGGATGGGCTGGGAGATGCCCGAAGAGACCATCAACATCCCCTACATTCCGGATGAGTCGGAGTTGGCGGTGGCGCGTGAGGCCGGCAGGCGATTGGGCCAGAGCCTGAAAGGGATAGAAACCTCAATACAGTAACTCTTTTAGGATGGTTTGTCAAAAAGGGTGGCCCTGGTTTCTTCCCGGACCAGCCTTTTAAAAACCCTTCTGCGATGAACGCCGCAGCAGGTCCAGGACATCTTTAAATACCGGCGGGAGCGGCGCCTCGAAAGTCAGCGGCTCATCAGTCCGGGGGTGGGTGAAGACGATGCGGTAGGCGTGGAGTGCCTGACCCGGCAGGTGCAGGGGATTGCGCCGCGGCCCGTAGACCGGATCCCCGGCCACCGGGTAGCCGGCATAGGCCAGGTGCACCCGGATCTGGTGGGTGCGCCCGGTTTCCAGTTCCATGTCCAGCAGTGTATAGCCCGTGAACCGCTCTTTAATGCGGTAGTGGGTGCGGGCCGTGCGCCCGCCGGCGACCACCGCCATCCGCTTGCGGTCCTTCGGGTCCCTCCCCAGGGGGGCGTCGATCAACCCCTGCCCGGAGCGCACCTCGCCGCATACCAGGGCGAGGTACTTCCGTTTGATCTGGCGGGCTTTCAGCCCTGCCGACAGGCCCTGGTGGGCGAGGTCCGACTTGCTCACCAGCAGCAGTCCGGAGGTATCCTTGTCCAGGCGGTGGACGATGCCGGGGCGCAGGTAACCCCCGATCCCGGACAGGTCCGGGCAGTGATCGAGCAGGGCGTTGACCAGGGTGCCCCGGTGGTGCCCAGCCGCCGGGTGTACCACCATCCCGGCCGGTTTGTTCACCACCAGTAGGTCCTCGTCCTCGTAGACGATGTCCAGGGGGATCGCCTCCGGAGCGAGGGTGACCTCCTCAGGCGGGGGAACGGTCATCCGGATCAGGTCGCCCGCCCGCAGGCGTAAACTGGGGCGCGCCTGCCGGGCGTTCACCAGCACCAAGCCTTTAACCATCAGGCGCTGCACCTGGCTCCTGCTCAGAAACGGCTCCTGTCCGGTCAGGAAATGATCCAGACGCTGCCCCACCGCCTCCGGGGGCGCTTCGAAACTGTAGCTGGCCCCGCTGCTCATGAAGCCTCATCATCCTTCCCGCCTCGCCGCGGAAACAGCAGCATGTACGCCAGCAGGGCGGCGCCGATGCAGATGAAGGTATCCGCCAGGTTGAAAACAGGCCAGACCCGGAAATCCAGGAAGTCGATCACGTATCCGGTATGCAGGCGGTCCACCAGGTTGCCCATGACTCCTCCGGTCAGGAAGGCGAGGGCGAGGTTCAGGACCAGATTGCTCCGGCCCAGGTAGAAGCTGGCCGCCACCATCACGACCAGCAGGACCATGCCCAACAGCACGAACTGATCCCTGTGGTGGGCCAGGATACCGAAGGCGCCGCCGGGATTCTCCACGTAAGTGAGCAGGAAGATGTGAGGCACGACCGTGACCGATTCCCCCGGGGTGAAGTACCTGGCGACCAGCCACTTTGACAGCCGGTCAAGGGCGAAGACAGCCAGCGACACTAAAAAGTACAGCCCCAAAAAAGGTTACCCCCTTAGATTTCCTCTCCGGCCAGTTGCTCCAGGGCCTCCCGATCCTTAGCGATCAATGCCTGATACGCCCTTTCCAACCGGATGGCCATCTTCTCCGCCGTCAGGCCCTGCGCCCTGGCGATAGCGGCCTCCCCCATGCGCCGGCGGAGCGCCTGGTCCTGCAGCAGCTCGTAGATGCGTTCCGCGAACGCCTCCTCGCTATCACAGAGATAGCCGGTGACACCGTCATTGACGATCGCCACCGACCCGAAGGCGGACAGGGCCACCACGGCCAGGCCGGCGGCCATCGCCTCCGCCAGCACCAGGCCCTGGGTTTCGGTAACAGAGGGGAACACGAAGATGTCCGCGCTTTTGTAAGCGCCGGCCACCTCCTCATGGGACAGGCGTCCGGTGAACACCAGCTTGTCAGCGATCCCCATTTCCACCGCCAGTTGGCGCAGGTCTTCCTCCTCGGGCCCGCTTCCCGACAGCACCAGGGTCACGCCCCGGTCGTCCCGCAGCACCCTGCCGAAGACCCTGAACAGGGAGTCCAGGTTCTTCTCCTTGCTGAGCCGGCCCACGAACAGCATGATCTTCTCCTCCGGCGCAATTCCCAACCAGTTGCGGAGAAAATGCCGGTCGCCTTCTTCAAACAGCCCGGTGTCGATGCCGGTGGGGATGGAAACGATCGGAACCTTGACACCGTAGCCCCGCAAGAGCTTTTCGATCACCCCGGTGGGGGTGACCACCAGGTCACAGCGATTGCAAAACTGACTGGCGATGGAAACCACCGTCTTTTGGGCCAGGCGCCTGGCAAACGGAAAATAATGCACGTACTGATCATACAGGGTATGGTAGGTGAAGACCAGGGGCAGCCCCAGGCGCCGCGCCATGGAGGCGCCCACGTGCCCCAGGGAAAAGGGGGAATGAACGTGAACCAGGTCGAGATGCAGGTCGCTCACGAATTTCTTGGCCCCCCAGGATAGGGGTATGCCGATGTAGAATTCCGGGTAGAAAGGCGTGTGGAACGAGGGATAGCGGTACACCTCAGGGTCGTCCGAGTCGTTGCACTTGGGGTAGCGGGGAGCGAAAACCTCAATAAAATGCCCGCGGCGCCGGAGCTCGCGGGAGAAAGTATCTATCGACTGCACCACGCCGCTGACATATGGCCTGTAACTATCGGCAAAATATCCTAATCTCATGATCACACCAGATCAAACTGGCCCTCCGGACGGACAAATCGGAGGTCAGATGCCGGAAGTCAGATGTCAAATGAAAGATTTACATGATTTCTATTATTGTTCTTGAGCCTTTTTTGACTTCTGACGCGCCCACCACGCTGGCGCCCGGCCTCAGACCTATGCCTGATGAAAGACTTGCATGCTTTCATTTAACGCTTTTAAGTCTTTTCCGACATCCGACCTCTTGCTCAGACTTCTGTTACTCCTGGTATAACACCCCGTCCCGGTCGCGCCGGTACGGTATCTTCTCCACATCACCGTCAGCATCATGAAGATGCTGATCCTCACTATGGCGCACGGTATCCGACGAGGTGCCGTACCTGGCGACATCCCCCCAGCTATCCTCTCCGTCGTACTCGTTGCCTGTAGAGTCATCCTCCCCCGGAATCCCTCCGAACGGCATGGAGATAACCTGTTCCTCCACCGGGCGTATTCTGTCCTTGTCCCGGGCGTCTTCTGCCTCCTGGCAGCCAACGCAGAGCACGGACGCAGGCGCCGCCTCCAGCCTCTCCTCGGGGATCAATGCCCCGCAATGCTGGCACAGCCCGTAAGTGCCCCCGGCAACCCGGGCCAGGGCCTCGTCGATCTTGGCCAGCAGCACCTGCCCCCGGTCCCGGAGGCCGATGTCCTTGCTGCGCTCGAAGGTTTCCGTCCCGATATCCGCCGGATGGTTGTCACAGACCGACAATTCGGCCAGGGCATCCCGCTGGCCCATTCCCTGCAGCCCTTCCTCGAGGCGTCCCAGCATCTCTCGCTCCTGGGCACGCTCTTCCTCCAAGCGTTGACGGTAATATTGCAGCCGATCCTGGTTCAAAATTAGAGCCTCCAATTTTGAAGTGATGAGTGATGGGTGCTGAGTGATGAGTATAATCACGCTTCTTTTCTTCTGTAGGTTCGCTCCATGCCCTAGATTTCAAGGTAGAAACGTGCCAACGTTTGCTAAAGTCTGTCAAAGCTTGTGAGCGATTTACATTATTGCGTTCGAACGCAAGCTCATAAGGGTTTTTAGACTCATTACTCATTACTCATTACTCATTACTCATTACTCATTACTTTGTTATATGCCGCGTACCTTGAGCTGTAGTTGCACCAGGTGCACGATCTCGGCGATGAAGCTGCTCACGCCCGGCAGATTCAGCACCATCAACCGCTGCAGCACGATCAGGACCACCGCGCTGAGCACGGTGAAACCGACCGCAATCCCCAGGCCACGGGCCAGCCCCGACATGAAGTTGATGTAGAACAGCCGCCATGGCCTGTTCAGCAGCTCGACATACTCCGCCAATTTCATTCGCTCCAGATTGAGCGAGAGTTGCTCAATCCGCTCCTTCAAGGATTTGATGAGCCCCTGCCCGACGTCCTGCACGAAAAATACCCCTGGATTAATTCTTCCCAAAACGGCAATTTTCAATGATCGATGACGACTTCGCGGCAGCGCCGGCACAGGAGGGGATGATCGGAAAACTGGCCGACTGAATGATCGTGGAGCCAGCAGCGAGTGCATTTCTGGCCGGTGGCCTGCTGCACGAAGATCTGCAGGCTGGCGCCCCTGTCAGCCACTGCCCCGACCGGCGCCGCCTCCCAGGTCTCATGCACCTTGACCCCGGAGACGATCAGCAACTGCTTCAGTTCCGGCTCGATCTCCTTCAACAACCGGGCAGACTCCTCGTTCTCCGGGTACAGGGCCACCTCCGCCTCGGTGGAGGCGCCGATCAGCTTCTGCTTCCGGGCCTCTTCCAGCGCTCTCGTGATCTCCTCGCGCACCTCCAGGATGCGGCTCCACCTGGCCTCCAGGGCCTGGTCCAAGTTAGCGCGCTCCACCTTCGGCCAGGCGGCCAGGTGAACGCTCGGACACTGCTCCCTGGCGCCGGGCAGATACCCCCAGACCTCCTCGGTGGTGAAGCTCAGCACCGGGGCCAGCATCCGGGCGAGGACGCCGGCCACCTCGAAGAACACGGTCTGAATGCTCCGCCGCTCCCTGGAACCGGCGCCGGAGCAGTAAAGGGCATCTTTGGTCACATCGAGGTAGAAAGAACTCATGTCGACCACGCAGAAGTTGGAAACAGCGTGGAAGACCACGTGGAACTCGTAGTCGTCGTAGGCCGCGGTCACCCGCTGGATCAGTTGGTGCAGCCTCATCAGCGCCCACCGGTCCAGTGGGTTCAAGTCCTGGTGGGGGATTGCATCGCGGCCGGGGTCGAAATCGTACAGGTTCCCCAGCAGGAAGCGGAAGGTATTGCGGATCTTCCGGTAGGCCTCGGCCAACTGGTTCATGATCACCTTGGAAACGGCCACGTCGCTGCGGTAATCCGAGGAGGCGACCCACAGCCGCAGCACATCGGCGCCAAACTGCCTGATCAGGTCCTGGGGATCGATGACATTCCCCAGGGACTTGGACATCTTCCGCCCCTCTTCATCGATCACAAAGCCGTGGGTCAGCACCGCCTTGTAGGGAGCGACGCCCCGGGTGGCCACAGAGGTGCACAGGGAGGAGTTGAACCAGCCCCGGTGCTGGTCGCTGCCCTCCAGGTAGAGGTCGGCCGGCCATCTCAGGCCGTCCCGCTGCTCCAGGACCGCGGCGTGGCTGGAGCCGGAGTCGAACCAGACATCCATGATGTCGCTCTCCTTGCGGAAATCCCGTCCCTGACAGTCAGGGCAGGCAAACCCGGGGGGCAGCAGGTCCGCAACCGGCCTCTCGAACCAGATATCCGAGCCGTGGCTGCGGAAGAGGTCTTGCAGCCGGGCGATGGTCTCCTCGTTGATGATGGTCCTGCCGCACTTGTTGCAGTAAAAGATCGGGATTGGTACGCCCCACACCCGCTGGCGGGATACACACCAGTCGCCGCGCTCCGCCACCATATTGTAGATGCGCTCCCTGCCCCACTCCGGGATCCATTTCACCTGATCTATCGCCCGCAGCGCCTCGTTCCGGAATCCATCCACCGAGGCGAACCACTGCTCTGTCGCCCTGAACAGCAGCGGCCTCTTGCACCGCCAGCAGTGAGGATACTGGTGGGTGATGTTATCCTGATGGTACAGCAGACCCCTGTGATTCAGTTCATCGATCACGCTCCGGTTGGCATCCCAGATCCGCTGCCCCGCAAACAGGCCGGCCTCCGGCACAAACCGGCCCCTGCCATCCACCAGGGAGACCACCGGGATCTGATAGGCCTGGCAGACCTCGAAGTCCTCCATGCCGTGAGCTGGCGCCGTGTGCACCGCTCCGGTGCCCTGCTCCAGGGTGACGTGCTCCCCGAGCACCACCACCGAATCCCGGTCATAAAAGGGATGGGCGCAGCGGATCCCTTCCAGCCGGACGCCCTTCCAGGTACCCATCCGGGCGGCCTCCTTCCTGCCGCGCAGGGACAGCACCCCGGACAGCAGCGGCTCGGCCACCAGCAGCTTATCCCCGTCCACGTCGACGAGGGTGTAGTCAAAGTCCGGGTGCAGGCTGATAGCGGTGTTGCCGGGCAGCGTCCAGGGCGTGGTGGTCCAGATCAGGATAAAGGTGCGGTCATCCACCGGGAATACTCCCCGGCTATCCTTAACAGTAAACAACGCGTAGATTGACGGTGACTCCTTTTCGAGGTATTCCACCTCCGCCTCGGCCAGGGCGGTCTCGCAGTCCGCGCACCAGTAGACCGGCTTCAGACCCTTGTAGATGAAGCCGCGCCTGGCCATCTCGCCGAAGATGCCGATCTGTACCGCTTCGTAAGCCGGCTCCAGGGTCAGGTAGGGGTGGTCCCAGTCCCCCCGGACGCCCAGCCGCCTGAACTCCTCACGCTGGATGTTCACGTACTTCAGGGCATACTCCCTGCACATGCGCCGGAACTCCAGCACATCTACCTGGTGGCGGTCCACTTTCAGGGCCTTGATTGCCTGCTGTTCGATGGGCAGGCCATGGGTGTCCCAGCCCGGAACGTAAGGGGCATCGTAGCCGGCCAGGCTCCGGTACCTGACCACGATGTCCTTCAGGATCTTATTCATGGTCGTGCCCATATGAATATCCCCGTTGGCATAGGGCGGGCCGTCGTGCAGGATGAACTGCGGCCTACCCTTAGCTTGCTGCTGCGCCTTCCGGTAGATGTCCATCTCCTCCCACCGGCGCAGCATCTCCGGCTCCCGCTGGGGCAGGTTCGCCTTCATGGGGAAATCTGTGTGCGGCAGGTTTAAAGTATCTTTATACTCCATGATGCCACCTCGTTCGATGCAAAAATAAAGGGAACCTCTCAACCTTCAGGGGCGAGACGTTCCCGCGGTACCACCCTCAGTCCCCTTATCATCGGTTCAACAAGTTCTTGGCTTCAGTGGGGGATTGCCTTCCCCCCACTGAAGCTTATCAGTAAAACTTGGCTTGTGCCGAGCCGGCCGGGGTACCCTCTGGGTCGGGTACCCCGCGAAGGCGGAAGCCATAGTTGCACTGATCCAGAGGCTTAGCGCCACTTAGCTCCCACTTCAGTGGGAGTCTAGTGGCGGTTAGCCATCGGGTAACTCGTTAATACAGTGATGTAGCCGCTCTTATCCCACCGCTTCAGAGAAGCGGGGGTATTAGAGCGGGTAGTCATCTGTGATAAATTGTAAACCAAAAAGCTACCCGGGGCAACATCCAAACCGTGACGATCGGCTCTTCACAATGTCGTGCTCCAACGACAGACGGCAAGTCTAGGGCTTTGACTTGTCCGTGGCAGGCGTGGCCGGTGGGGTTTTGACACCGGCGACGAACCAGTTCATGCTCAGCAATTGGCTGTCGGTGAGCCGTTGGCCGGCCTTCAGCCTGACCACGCCGCGCTGGTCCTTGAGCGGACCGGTAAAGATATCTTTTTTACCCAGCAACAGTTGTTTTTTCTGGCTTTCCACCAGCGTCACGACGTTTTCCGGCACTATCGGATTGAGGGGCGCCAGATCAACCGTGCGGTCGGACATGCCCCCCCAGACCTGGCCGCTGCTCCAGGTTCCATCCTGTACCGCCTTGACCGTCGCCGCAAAGATCGGTCCCCAATCCCACCCGGTACACACCAGGTCATCTATCGGCGCCGGTTTCGACAGATCGCCGTCGGACCCGATAAAATGGATGGTTCTCTCGGACGCCGGCGGGCGCATCGTGGGGTCGTCCCGCTGCTGCACGATGATGTCCGCCCCGTCCTTGATCAGGCTGGTCACGGCATCCTTCTCGAACTGCGGCTCAAGGCGGCTGTGCGTCCAAACCACCTGCACCTTAGCCTTGGGGTTTACCTTCTGCACACCCAGGGCGAAGGCGTCAATGTCCCGGATCTCCTCAGCGCCCGGATCCGCTGCCACGTAGCCGATCAGACCATGTCCGGTCATCTTGCCCGCCACCAGGCCGGCCAGATAGCGGGGCTGGTACATCCGCCCGGCATAGACCCCCACATTGGGCGCCGTCTTGGCGCCCGAACAGACCATGAACACCGTCTTCGGATACCGCTTGGCGACCTTGAGCGCCACATCCGAGTAACTGCTGTCCGTGGCAAAGATCACCCTGTTGCCCTTCTCGGCAAGCTCCGCCAGCATCAACCCGGCGTCGTCGCCCGGGTTTACCGCTTCCACGTAACTGGTTTCCACGCCAGGCAAGAGCTTTTCAAGATACTGCCGCCCCTGATCCTGGGCCTGGGTCCAGCCCTTATCGTTCACCGTGCCGGTGTAGACAAAAGCCACCTTGAACATCTTCACCGGCTGGGGTTGGGGGACAGGGACAGGCGCCGCCTTCTTTTTGGCACATCCGGCCGCTGCTATCGTCAAAGTCAACAGAAGGACAATCCCTATCGCCAACCTGAGTCTGTTCACGATCTACGGCCTCCCGCCAACCAATTTCAAGGCATCCGCCTCTCCGATCCCCGTGATCTCCAACAGCTTGAGGCGTCCTGTCGACCCCCGGATGATGCGTATGCTCCCGGGACTGCAGTGGAAAACCTCACTCAGATACTTCTGCAATAACTTGTTCGCCTCTCCCTCTACAGGAGGGGCTGTCAGTCTCACCCGGAGACAGTCGCCGGCAACGCCGGCCACCTCGTTTCTGGCCGCCCGCGGTTGTACTTTTACCTGAATTCTGATACCGTCGGGAATGGCGCTGATCCAGGACACGTCAGTTACCTGACTACCGCAAAAAGAAATGTCAACAGGGCGATCACCAGTTGCTCAACCACCCAAACAAAGAAGAAAGCCAAAATAGGCGAAAAATCGTAGGCCCCGGTCCGCGGCAGGAGGCGGCGAAAAAAACCCAGCACCGGTTCGGTTACCTCGTAGATGAACCGCAGCACCGGATGGTATGTGCGGATGCGAATATATGAAAGAATTACCCTGGCCACGATCAGCCAGATGTAGATCTCGAAAACTATGGAGACAACGGATATCACATAATGAGAGATATTCAACATCTCAGCATAATCACCGCCACTGTAAGATATCACATAATGAGAGCACTCAGCTTCTTCCTAAAATGAAGCCTGCCGCAGCCTACTCGATATTGGAGCCTCCAACGTTCGATGTTCGATATCTTCGATGTTCGATCAGCCTTCCCCTTCGAACCTCAAACCTCGAACCTCGAGAGTTCCGCCGCCCTTTTGGCCGCTGCCTCCACGGCGCCGATCAGGATGCCCCTGACTCCGTGCTTCTCCAGAACCTGCAACCCGGTAATGGTAGTACCGGCCGGTGAACTCACCCGGTCCTTCAAGATAGCCGGATGCAGTCCGGTGTCCTGGACCAGCTTGGCTGTGCCCAGCATGGCCTGGCTTGCCAGCTCCAGCGCCACCTGTCGCGGCAGCCCCAGCAGCACACCGCTGTCAGCCAGAGCCTCCAGGATGACCGCCAAAAAGGCCGGGCTGCTTCCGCTCACCCCGGTGGCAGCGTCGATGTTGGCCTCCGGAAGAGTCACCACCCTGCCCACTGCGTTGAAACACGACTCGGCGTCCTCCCGGTCTCGATCGCTGGCGCAGGTGCCCAGGGCCAGTACGGTCATGCCGGCGCCGACAAGGACCGGAAGGTTCGGCATCGCCCTGATCACCGGAACCCCGGGTGGCAGGTTGGCCTCCAGGAAGGCTGTGGTTATCCCGGCCGCCACCGAGATCAGCAGGCGCTCCGGCGTCATCAGGGGAGCGATCTCCTCCAATACATCCTTGACCTGTTTGGGTTTGACGGCACAGATCACCATCTCCGCCGCCCCAGCGGCCTGCCTGTTGTCTTCGGTGGTCACCACTCCCAGTTGTCCGCCAAGCTCGGACAGCACCTGCCGGTTGCGGTCGCTGATCATGATGTCCGCAGGCGCCGCCAGGCCGGTGCGCACAAAACCGGTAACTAGGGCGCCGCCCATGGCGCCGGCGCCAATCACGCTAACCTTTTTCCTGGTAATGTTTCAGCACCCCCATAGCCCTTGTGCTGCAAGTATTTCAAAAAATTGATCACATTTTGATCACATCATATTATTCGTACATTTGTTCGATGGTTTTTACCATCTCTGATTGCATGCCAGGTGTAACGTGGGCATAAGTTTTCATCACGGTCTCTGGGCTATCTCCAAGACGTCCTGCCACAGCGTTTACAGAATGACCATTTCTCAACAGCATTGTGGCGTGAGTGTGGTGTAGCCCATGAATCGTGATGTACGGGAGACCCGCCTTTCTGGAATAGAGTTCAAATGAGCGGTAAGCAATAATGTATATTACTCGTGTACCAACGCTTGTGCAGAAGACGAGATTTTCAGGATTATAACCTTCGCCAAAGAGGAGCTTTTCCTTAACTTGTTGAATCTTATGTCTTGATTATTGGGGCATTCCTATCTTAGCAGCTATGACCCCTTCTATGGCAGCTCTTATGTCTTCATCGGTAATATAATCAATCCGCTTTCCGATACCTCTTATAATATCCTCCACTGAAATGATAACATTTTTATCTAAAATAACTACAGACACCGAATCGCTATATATTTCACTTTTAACGACTATTGTAGAGCCTATTTTACTTAAAGATGACTTTATTTCATTAATTATATCTGCGAATATTGATTGTATTTTCTTCGTAACTTCTGCTCTCTTTTTTATATATTCTGCTACTTCATCACCAAACATGTTTTCACCCCCTCTCTACCATATTATGTTTGTTATACTTCGGCAAAAAGGGGTTTTTTCCTGCTAACCTTGACAAAATAATTCAGCCGCCCATCAGGGCGGTACTAAGCAGCCCAAAGGATAATTCCTTTTTTTGTAGAAATATGTCACTAGAGATTAGCTCGCTCCTGAGGGATCTCCAGGTCTTCCATCTCCGGGGTGAAACCGCCCACGAAGCGCATCCCCAGGTCCTCCCCGATCCCGGCCAGGTAGTTCATGGCCGTGTGGTCCATACAGTGGATGGAGGTGACCAGGGCAGCGGCGTACTTGCCCCGGAAGATGCCTTCTGCCTGTCGCTCGGAGATCGGTTCGATGAAGCGCTTCAGTTGTGACGGCACGAGGAAGAAGTAGACCGGGGTCGCCCACAGCACCCCGTCGCTGGACTGCACCTCGTCCATGACAGTCTGCCATTTTACCGGGTCACGCTCGATCCCGTTAATCTCGTGCGCCACGCTGATAATCCTCAACTCGTGTTCCGGGTACTGCTTCTGGATGTACCTGACGTACTGCATGGTGACGCTAATCTCGCCCTTGGGGCTGCCGTTCAACACGGCGATTTTCATTGCTCCTCACTCATTTCCCGATCTCCGGCATTCCTTTGCTGCTTTCCGGTATTGCCTGCCTGATCTACGGCCTTCCCATCCTGTTCTCCAAGATCACTCTCCCACGCCTCAATCTCCTTGATGCACTCCTCGGCCCACTGGATGCGGGCCTTGGCGCTGGCAAGGCTCAATTTCAGGGTCAGCCGCCAGTAAAAACTCTCGTCCGGAAGTCCCATTATCTGGCTCTGCTCCCCGATGATCTGATCCACACCCCCATAGGATGTCAACTTCTCCTGCTGCTCCTTTAGAAACCGCTGCAGTTGGAACTTCAGCTCTGACAGCGGCAGCCGGGATGCAAAGAAGATACGAATCAGAAGCTCTTCCCGGACCGGGGTGATGAGCACCGGTGGAAACCGTTCCAGCCAATGCTGGAGTTCTTGTTCCCCCGCTGCTGTGATGCTGTAAACCTTGCGGTCTGGTCTCTTCTCCTGGGGCTCGACCTGGGATGATACATATTCCTTGCGCTCCAAGGTAGCCAGCTCCCGGTAGATCTGGCTCTGGTGCGCCGACCAGAAGTGGTTGATTGAGGAATCGAAGACCTGCTTGAGGTCATAGCCGGTCAGCGGCATGTAGGTAAGCAGCCCCAGGATGGCGTGTGGCAGCGACATGATCCCCCTCTTCTCATACATGTCATGTATAACTTATTATCTATTATACATGTTTTATATCACATGTCAAGGATACCAGAAAGTCCACATTCAAGCAACTCTTTTCTGTTCTTTTCACACTCAAATATGCTCTTAAGCTGGGCCATTGACACACGTAATATTACGTATTATAGTTTAATCACGGGGTGAGAGAAATGAAGCGACAAGACATCGACAAAAAACTAAAAGCCGCTGGTTGGGAAATAACACCTGGCAAAAAGCACGATATGGCTAAACACCCCGAAAAACCTGGCATAAAAATCCCCATTCCACGGCACAAAGAAATAAATGATTATACAGCGCAAGGTATATTAGAACAAGCGGGGCTGTAATAGCCTCGCTACAAAAAAGAAAGGTGGTTTCTAATATGAAATATGTTTATCCTGCTATATTTACCCCTCTGCCATTCGGCGAATATGATGTTCGCATTCCGGATTTACCCGGCGGCATTACCTGCGGAAAAGACTTGGCTGATGCCATAGAAATGGCCGAAGACGCTATATCTATGTGGCTGTGTGATGCAGAAGATAATCAAGAAAGCATTCCTGCCCCATCTGAAAAACTAACTGTGAGTCATCCTCAATTTATCAATCTCGTCGTTGCAGATACAGACAAATACCGCCGGGAAAACGACAATCGGGCAGTAAAAAAGACGCTCAGCATCCCCAGTTGGCTCAACGCCCAGAGTGAAAAGGCCGGCGTCAACTTCTCGCAAATCTTGCAAGATGCTTTAAAGATCCGCCTTGGTTTAGAAAGCCATAGCGCTAAAAGGCAGCCCTGAAAAGCCGCCCCTTTATCAATTGCACAAATCCATTCCTTTGAACCCCCGGACTGGGAAAAACCCGCCCAGTCTTGGTATTATTGGATTTTTATAACTTGCTAACCTTTTTCCTGGAAAATATCTCTCATTCCCCCCTGGTCCCATTTTAATGACAACCGCTCCCGCAGGTCGCCGGACAGGTCTTCGGAATAGACAGTCACGTTGCTGGGGTTAAACAGAAAAGTGTCGGCGGCAACCTTACAGGTGCTGCCATTCAAGGCAAAGACGGCTCCGCTCAGAAAGTCGATGATGCGCTGGGCTGTCTCCTTGGGAGCGCCATCAAAGTTGACGATCACCGGCCTGCGGTTTTTCAGGTGACCGGCCAGTTTTTCTGATTCTTCAAAGCTTACCGGTGAAACCACGACAATCTTCACGTCAGGCGCCGAATGCAGGCTCAAGACCGGCGCCTGCTTGCGAGAACCCCTCCCTGTCAACTGGGGAACATCATCCTCTTCCTCTTCCACGCCGTCATCCGTAAAACCGATAAAGCTGAGAAACTTTTCCCACCAACTAGGCAAGAGGGTCACATCCTTTCCTTGATTGTTCCCCAGCGCTGAACTCAGCGCTGGGGAACGAGGCCCACCCCGCGCCCCGCATGCACGCGCGGGGTTCCTTGTCAGTACCCAAAGAGGGCGCTTCCTATCCGCACCATGGTGGCGCCCTCTTCCACAGCAATCTCAAAATCGTTGCTCATGCCCATCGACAACTGCTGCAAGTTCAGCCACGGTCTGTCCCGGGACACCTCTTCCCGCAGCAGCCGCAGCCTCCGGAAAACGGGACGCACCGCTTCCGGGTCCTCCACGTAGGGGGCGATAGTCATCAATCCCAACACATCCAACCCCTTCAGGCTGCGGAGCTGGTCCAGGAAGGCCGGCGTCTCCTCCGGGGTCAGACCGTGCTTGGTTGTCTCTCCCGCCACATTGACCTGCACCAGGACCCGCCAGGGACGCCCCCCGGCCTCGCTCAGGCCATCCAGGCGTCTGGCCAGGCTGATGTTGCCGAGGGAGTGGATCAGGCCGATCTTATCGACAAGGTATTTGGCCTTGTTCTGCTGGAGGTGCCCGATCAGGTGCCACTCCACCCGGTCGCCCCAGACTTCGTACTTGGCGAGGAAATCCTGCACCCGGTTCTCCCCGAATACCCTGATCCCGCAGGAGATCGCCTCTCCCAGCAGGTCCACCGGAACCATTTTGGTAACAGCCACCAACTGCACATCTTCCGGGCGGCGCCCCGATTTGAGGGCGGCCCTGGCAAGGCGACCGCTGATATCCGCCAGCCTTGTTGACAAAGATCCTGTCATTCTCTACACCTTTCTCCCATGTTCGACAGTGACGCTTATTTTCCTTTTTTTATTTTTCCTTATTTGGAAAATTGCGAGACCAATTGCAGAGCTTACGGAGTAATAGCAATTTCCTCCAAATGATTATATTTCCTGATCGATCCGCTTGACCAGACCGGGGTTGGTGACAACATCCACGCCTGGCTGGATTCCCTGTAGGGCCACCCTATCCCCCAGCGTCCCGATCACCTCGACCCTGACAAATTTGATGCCCAGCGGAGTCTTGGTGTAAACTCCCTGTTCGCTGCCATTACTGACGAGGGCCTGGACGGGAACCACGATTCCCTCGCATTTCTTGTCGATCAGCTTGACATCCAGGGTGCGGGCGCTGAAGGCGTCCCCGGTGGCCTGGCTGACATCGATAATCGCAATGTAGGTTCCTGACCTGGATTGCAGCCCGATAACCCTGCCTTTCCCCAGTCCGCCTACGCCCCATGCCAGATCCACACTCCTGCCGATCGCCAGGTCATCGGGCTGTCCGTCAAGCTTGACCACGAAGTAGGGGTCGACTAGGTTGTCGACAATTTTAAAGATCGGACTGCCGCCCTGGGCCTCCTGGGGCGGAGCTTCCGGAGGCTTTGGCCTGACCGAGTTGAACAGCGTGAACAGGTCCATCCGCTGGTAGTTGGCCGGAGTGAGTATTCCCTCCCAGCCGTCCGGATGGCAACTGACTATTCCTGCTGCCGGGCTCTTTAATTCCACGGGCGCCTGTTCTTTTTCAGGGCTCACGGCGCCGCTGATCCGGGCCACCGGGGCGCCGATATGAACCCTGGCGCCCTCTGTGACCAACCAGGCCACGCTGCCGGAAACCGGCGCCGTAACCACGGTCTCGCTACGCATGATGATCACCCGCCCCTCATAAGTAGCGGACAGGTCGGACCACTCTGCGCTTTCCGTCCTGATCGCCTCGGACACACAAAAAACGTAGGCCTGCCTGCCAAGCCAGACCAACACCAATAGAGCCGCAGCAACAATCAGGATGCGCCCGAGCCAGATCTTGACGCGGCCCAGCAGGCCGGCCCTTTCCAGTCTTTTTTTCCTGTTGGCTTTTGCCTGTCCGTCAGCCCTGTCTCGCGCCATAACCAGCCCTGACCACCGCATCCTGTACTTTGGTGAAATCGACCCGCTCCGGATCGTAGGCAACCGTCAACAAGCCCTTTCAATTTTTTCAGCTTCATCGTTGTATTGTTTCTTCCAGTCCGGATCATAAGGGACCAATTTCACAATATCATACGGCAAGCCTAGCATAGCATCATCAGGGCCGCCATCCTCCCGGTGCGGCCACCACTACCCCGGTAGGAAAAGAACATGTCCTGACGGCAGATCGTACAAAGCCGGCTGATGATGATATTCTCCCGCTTCAGTCCTGCCTCCTGGAGCCACCTGGCGTTCCCCTCCCAGAGGTCAAACGTCCACTTGCCGTGGTTTTCGGGCGTTCGTCCGTTTATACAGACATCCCCACTTCGCGGCCGCAATACATTCCACTCCGCTGGGAAAACCGCCCGGGCAGCTTCGGCCACCTCATCCCCCACCTCGTAACAACAGGGCCCCGCCGCCGGCGCCAGGGCAACGTGACAATCTTCCGGCCGCGTCCCAAATTGTTCTGCCATCACCGCCACAGTTTTGCGGGCGATCCCCGCCACCGTGCCGCGCCAGCCGGCGTGAGCCAGCCCGATGACGCCATGCGCCGGGTCGTAAAGGTAGACCGCCAGGCAATCGGCAAACAGCCCGAACAAGGGAATGCCCGGGGTGGCAGTCACCTGGGCATCCGCCTCGATGACCGGACTGGCGCTACCCCGGCTTTCATCGACAACCACCACGCGGTCACTATGGACCTGTTTGACGATGGAGAGCCGGTCAACATCCAGGCCAAGCGTGCTGCAGAGCAGTCTCCTGTTCTCAGACACCAGCCCGGGGTCATCGCCTGCGCTCATACCCAGGTTCAGCTCGGTGTAAGGCCCTGTGCTGACCCCGCCGCGGCGGGTGGTGAAGACCAGGCGCACCCCATGTTTGCCCCGGTCGCCGCCGAAGCCGGGTAAAACCAGGTAAGGCACCGGTCCCGGCGTTAATTGTAACTCAAATTCCATCTTTTCTCTCCTGAATTGCCCTTCCTGCTGCCAGCGACTCCTGTACCAGGATCAGGCGCTGGTTGCGCGAGCCCCTGAAGGGCAAATCCCAGTCCCGTTCTTCTTGGCGATACGGCCCGTCCACTAACAGGTCCGTGGCATCCAGGAGCCGCTTGACGTCTCCATTCTCTGTTGATTTGCCACATAGTTCTTCAAAAGTATATCCCGTGTATGTGACAATATCCAAGCCCATAGACTTGATCTGCTCAGCCAGCAGGGCGCAGGCTCCCGCCTGCTCGAAAGGTTCCCCGCCGGAGATGGTAACCCCCCGGAGCAGCCCGGTCCCCTCTATTTGCAGCAGGATATCCTTTGTGTCCATCTCCTGCCCGCCGTCGAAGTCCCAGGTGTCGGGGTTGTGGCAACCGGGGCAGCGCCGGGAGCACCCCTGTGTAAAAATGACGAACCGCAGCCCGGGACCGTCGACCACACTCTCTTTTTCTATTCCTGCCACTCTGATCTTCATAATTGATCTCCCATCAGTAGGCACTGTTTGCACGATCTTGTGAAACATACCCAAGGCTCAATTATCCCACACCTAAATGGTAGGCTTCCTGAAAGTCAGGCAGTACAGGTCGCCGCCCTACAGGTCCCTGACCCGGATCTCCTGCATTCCCATTTGGCCACTATTTTCACAGTATCACGGGCGCAAAGGGTAAAAATCCTTATTCACTAAGGGAACAGGCTCATTATAAACAGCAGTTTGGGCAGTAGATGCATGGGTCGCTGGCGCGAAACGGTTGGGCGCGTTATTTCTCATCCCGAGCACCCAGATCTGCCAACAGAGCCCCGAGTTTCTTTAGCTCTTTCTGGACATCGATCCTGGTACTTCTGATCCTGGCCGAGGCGCTTCCGTATACTTCAGATCCTTCTCTTTTACCGACAGCTATCACGATTACATAAACTTTATTCTCAACAATATGGTAGACAACGCGGTAACCACCCACCTTCAACTTGTAGAATCCACTAAGTTCGAAGCCGGATTTATTTCCCAGGGGTTCTCCGTACTGATATGGATCTAATTCCAATCGCAATACCGATTTCAAGATGCGTTTTCTGATCTCGTTGTCTATTCTTTCCAGGTCGTTCAAGGCGATGCTCAACCACTTAACCGTCCAGGTCTTCATCGTCTTCAACCTCATGTACGGACTGCCTGAAAAGGTCAAACTTCTCCAAAACTGTGTCCATATCCACCAGAGGGTCTCCTGACGTGATATGCTCGGCCACTCTCTGCAGGGTCTTCACGGCCAGGCCCAACTCTTCCACGTTCAACGCCTCGCGAAGGAGGTTGCGATAGTCGTCGATGCCGATAAGGACGGCTGCGACCTCGTTGTCGCGGGTGATGAATACAGGCTTGCTCCTTGTTTTATCAAGAAATGCGCCGACGTTCTTGCTGAACTTGGTGGAAGATACCAACTGCTGTGGTCCGAATAGCACCGGATCGTCCGATTCAATATGCATGATCGTGCTGTCCATAGTTAGCCTCCTCAGATTATCCTGCCTAGATTATATATTAATCTCCGTAATTGAGGAAGGTTTTGTATCCGTATTTACAGAATAAATACCCCCGTAATATTATTACTGGCCGCAACATTTCTTGTACTTCTTGCCGCTGCCACAAAGACACGTATCGTTGCGTCCAATCGTCACCGCCGGTTGTTCAATTTTCACGGCGAGTTGATTATGTATCAAGCAATTCCAGTCTTCCAGGTTCTCAGGTTTGTCAGGCTCTATTCCTACTATTACTTTCCATCCTCGCTCAGTAGCAATACGCATTATCTCTTCTGCCTTGGCCATGGTTTTCACTCTGACGACTGCTGGATGTTTACGACTTCTAATCGCAGCCATTATTATGTCCCACCTCTTCTACCTATTTTGATGAAATACTTTTAACTACTTGAAAAAGATGTGGTTCGACATGTCCCATATATATCCGCCCTTACCTACTCGTCATAACTACCGCCGGTATAGGCGCAAACACCAACCCTCGGCGAGTTGACAACCGGAAGCAGCATCTCCTCGCCACATTCATGCTTTTCGGTACAATCATCACAAAGCCAACCCCCATCGTCATAGATGCACTCACGGCAAACATGGGTAGCCGGCTTGCCACAGTAAGAACACTCGATTTCGTGTGGATGGTTGCGCGCCAGCAATCTGACGCTTCTTTTTCTTTTCTTTCCGTAATATTCCGAAACGACCTTTAATTTCAGACGCGTGGTACTGCCAAAGTCACATAGAATTTTTGCGTACCCGCCGCCATCTAAATTTCCGGCGTTTTCAGGTTAAGAAGACTGAAGATCCGCAGTTTGTCCTTTTCCAGGTTTGACACCTGTCTGATCCTTCTGCCGCCATATTTGAGGTCGACGATGCTGATTCGTTCCATCCTTTCAATCAGGTTGCGGGCGCAGGTGGCAATCTCCTGACGCTGGCACACCTCATCGATCATGGAGTAGATCATCAATGCAAGCATATAAACAAAGGCGAGGGATCGGACATGATCGTCGGATTGGAACAGGTCCGGCTCTACTTTGATGTTGTTCCTGACCTCACGGTAGCGGGCCTCCATCTTGTGCAAGGTTTTGTACAACGTGATGATGTCGGCAGCACCGTAATCCATCTGCTCGAGGTCGGTGACCAAGACGTATTTCCCTTTAAGGACCTGATCTTTTGTCTGTTTTTCAGAGTCCACCTGCCAACGCAACTGCAAGTTCCCGTCTTCCCCGGTCAAGTCAACCTTTATGAGAGAGCGCATCTTGGGCTCCTGTCTGAAGGCGTCTAATAGACGCTCTTCGACCTTATCCCTGTCCTTCAAAACTCCTTTCTGGATCTGGGCGTCAAGCCTGGCCAACCAGCCCGTAAAATAATTGATGTCTCGGGCTACTGTCTTCTTCTGGGCGTGCGACAGTTTTTCGCTCTTGACGACAATCGCCCGTAGCAAATGCTTTTCTTCCTTGTCCTCAAACTCCAAATAAGTATCTACAGCGGACAATACTTCATTTTTGGCTGCGGCGCAATCCAAGGGGTTGAAAGCGGTTTCCGGAAAGCTCAGGATCAGCTCTTTTTCCTGGAAAGACAGGGGACCGAGAAAGTGGATCTTCTTCCGCTGCATCTCTGCCAGATTGGCCTTGGACAAGAGCGCCCGGTTACCGAGCACAACGAAGTCTTTAACCTTGGTTTCCTGCCGCAGGGTATCAAAGTCTGGCAACGCTCTCTTTTTGCCTGTTAACTTCTTGTCCTGCAGGCGATAGGTAAGCGGGATTCCTTCGCGGGCTGTGTACAGTAGTTCGAGGGTTGCACTCTTCTTGTTTTTTGGTCCATCCGAATCATAGTCACGATCAAAAAAGCCTCGTTCATCGTAATCTTCGGGGGCTTCCTCAAAAGAGACAACCGTAGTATTCCAGATAGCCTGCCGTAGATCAAGACGCACGTGAGCACGGATACGGGGGAAGATCAGGCCGGCAATTTCCGTCAGATGATCAGCTATCGCAGTCAGGCTTTGTCCAATGATCTTGCTGTTCAGATGTTCAGGACGCATCTGGAAGAAATGCTCGATCCCCTTTTTCTCCGCCCATTCCTCGATCTTATGCAACGGATATTTGGCTTCGATGCGGTTCAGCACCAACTGCTCAATAACCTGGCCGCAGGTAAAGCCTTCGATACCCTGGGGTGTTGGCGCCACAGCATCGACAGCCTCCCTGACGCCAAGCGCCTCAGCGATCGGCTTGAGCAGGTAGAGGGCGCCAATTTCGCCCAAATGCTCTATTGTGATTGCGGAGACAATATCCTCGCCTCTTCGCTTGCCGGCCATCTTCACGCCATCCTTCAATCGCCAATGTTCTCCCGGGCTCTTTTTCTCAGCGCCTTTTCTTGCCGCTTCTGATATATCTCCCGGATCCAAACAGCTACCGGGGCCTTCCACGGTTCGCTTTTGTTGGGGATGTTTTTGATCAGATTCCTCGGATTCAATCCCATCTCTCTGGCCATTTTCACTGTTTCCACGTTCAATCGGCATTTCTTTTTAGCTTCGGCCCATTCTCTATCCCTCTTGTCTATGTTAGCCATCTAATTGTCCTTTCCGGGAACATATCGACTTTTATTCCGAAGTATCTTAATCTTCTTTTAAATACTTACTTGCCAACTCCCGCGCCTTTTCGATGCCTTCCTCAGTAAAATATACTGACTTCGCTTTGCGGCTGCCGTCGATGAATCCTTTATCAACCAATTCATCTAACGTCTCAAAAGGATACCCCTTCCAACTCCTGCGAACCTTGGCGAAACCGGCGTCTTCCTCCCAAGACGTTAAATATAACAGCAACAGCGTTAACTCATTGATCGTGTCGCTCACCTGGTTCTAAGTCACTCCCTCTTCTTATTTGAGGTATCTGAGGTCATCTCTATTTTTAAAAATCTGCTATCGCTAGTGACGACTAATCCTGTCAGTTATGCGGCAACCGGTGCTTCAACTCTTCCACCTTGCCGTCGTTGAAGCGGTCGATGGTGCTCAGGTAGCCGGTAATCCGCCGGATGCGCCGGATGTCTGCGGAGCCGCAGCGCGGGCAGTTCGGGTCATTGATGATCCCCTGCAGGCTGCAGTTGCAGCAGAAGTCCACCGGGTAGTTGATGCCGGCGTAGCCCATGTCGCTCGCGGCCATGTGCCGGACGATCGCCTCCACCGCCTCCGGGTTGTGCTGCGGCGACGAGGCAAACTCCACGTAGCTGATGTGCCCTGCGTTACAGAACTTGTGGTAGGGCCCCTCCAGGCTGATCTTGTCAAAACTGCTGATCGGGAAATGCACCGGTATGTGGTAGGAGTTGGTGTAGTACTCCTGGTTGGTGATTCCCGGGATAATCCCATACTCCTTGTGGTCGAGCTTGACGAAGCGGCCGCAGAGGCCCTCGGCCGGCGTAGCCAGCAAGGTGTAGTTGAGGTCGAACCGCTCGCAGGCCTCGTCGGTCTTGTGTCTCAGGTAGTTCACAATCTCCAGTCCCAACTGCTGGGATTCTTTGCTCTGACCGTGGTGATACCCGGTCAGGGCGACCAGCATCTCCGCCAGGCCGATGAAGCCTACGGTCAGGGTGCCGTTGACGATGGCAGGTTCGATGGAATCATCCGGCTTCAGGCCCTCCGATCCCAGGTAGAGGTTCTGGCCCATGACGAAGGGCAGATCCTTTACTTTGAGCCGGCACTGCACCTGGAAGCGGTGGTAGAGCTGGTTGATAGCCAGTTCAGTCACCTCGTCCAGCAGCCGGTAAAAGGTCTTCATGTTGCGTTCGGCCTTGATCCCCAACCGGGGCAGGTTGATGGTGGTGAAGGAGAGGTTGCCCCGCCCGGTAGTTACCGCTGGACCGCGGCGGTTGTCCATGGTACGAGTGCGGCAGCCCATGTAAGCCACCTGGTCGTCGTAAGACTTGTTGAAGGAAGAGTCCATGAAGCTGAAGGTGGGGTTCAGCCGCTTGCTGGCCACTCTTACGGCAAGCTGGAACAGGTCATAGTTGGGGTCATTGGGATCGAAACTGACGCCCTTTTTGACCCTGAAGATGACGTTGGGGAAGATCGGGTTCTCCCCGCGGCCAAGCCCGGCCTCGTAGGCCAGCAAAAAGTTCCGGGTCACCCGCCGCCCCACCTCGCTGGTATCTGTCCCCAGGTTGATGGAAGAAAAAGGTACTTGGCTCCCCGCCCTGCTATGCATCGAATTTAGGTTAAAGACCAGGGCCTCCATGGCCTGGAACACTATTTCTTCGTCAGCGCCATCGATAAATGGGGCCATCTGCTTGTCAAAGAAGGGGAAGGCCTGTCCTCCGAACATGTCGTTCTGCGAGCTCTGCAGGATGATTGCCGCCAATGCCGTGGCCGTCCCCGGACGCTTTGGAGGCCTGATGTAGCCATGGCCGGTGTTAAATCCATCCTTTAATAGCTTTTCGAGGGGGATTTCGAGGCAATTCACCGACGTTGCATAGAAGTCTAAATCGTGAATGTGTATGTCCCCCCGGCTGTGGGCGAGGGAATAGTCATCATCGATTAGACGTGTAAGGTAGTACCTCCGGCTGGCAGCGCTGGCGATCTGCAGCATCTTCGCCGAGGCGCTGTTCCCAACATTCGCGTTGTCCCGGTCTGTCTCCTTGATGATATCCTCCACCACGTCCATCAGCTCGCCCTTGGCGTCGCGCACCCGGCTGCGCCGGTCGCGGTAGAGGATGTACGCCTTGGCCGTCCGGGCATGCCCCTTCTCGATCAGGATCTTCTCCACGATGTCCTGGACGTCCTCCACCCCGAAGACCTGGCCGTTATACTGCTGTTTCAGCATGCGCAGCACTTCCAGGGTCAGCTCCATGGCGGTCTCCCGGTCCTCTCCCCCTACCGCCCTGGCCGCCTTGAAGATGGCATCGGTGATCTTGGAATCGTCAAAATGCACTTCCCGCCCGTCTCGTTTCTTGATCTTGTCAAACATTACTGGTGCCTCCCCCACATCTTCTCTCTAATATATTATAACACGAACACGTATTTGCAGCAAACAAACGCTCTTTACTAATGTAACTGAAGTAACATGATTGTGAAGCGGATTTATGCAATCTCAAGGGCCAATCTCAGCCGGGCTTTAAGTAGCTAATTATTTTCATCAACCCGGCGTGGTGATCTCCCGGAAACCCCGGCAAGCATCATGCCGATAACCTGGACAATGCTACGGCGCACCCTCCACGCCCAGTTCTTCCAGGCAGGTGAGGATCTCCCCCACATCATTGAACTCCCGGTACACCGAGGCAAAGCGGATGTAAGCCACCTTGTCCACGGTGCGCAGGTGCTCTATCACCAGGCGGCCGATCTCCATGCTGGGCACCTCTGAATTGGGCGCATCTTTAAGGGTGCGCACGATGTCATCCACCAGGGCCGAGATGGTCTCCAGGGTGGCCCGCCGCTTTTCGCAGGCTTTCATTATCCCCCGCAGCAACTTCTCCCGGCCAAACAACTCCCTGCGCCCGTCTTTCTTGACCACCCAGAGCGGTACCTCTTCGATCCGCTCGTAAGTGGTAAAGCGGCGGTTGCAGTCGGCACATTCCCGGCGCCGCCTGATGGCGTCACGCTCCTCGGTGGAGCGGGAATCCAACACCCGGGTGTCACTGCTCTTGCAGTATGGACAACGCATTCTCACGCCTCCCGGCAACAGTATTTTCCAACTGAAACAGGCTGGCAATCTCAAGATATTGAGTATCTATCAACTTCTTTACACTACATATAGTAACATAAATCAATCCTCGGGGCCATAAAAAAAGTCCCTATTTTTTGGGACAGAAGTCCAAAAATATGCACTCTCTTTTTTACTTTTCCATCTTTTACCGTGATGACTACCCGCTCTAATACCCCCGCTTCTTTGAAGCGGTGGGCGCCCGTATCCGGGCTAACGCCCGGCCTGAACGCCGGCTCAAGGCTCCGCCTTGGCTCCTGTGCTCCGCATTCTTCAGGCCGGGCGTAGCCCGGATGCGGAGGAAAGCAGCGGCTACGTCCCTGGATCAACGATTTACCCGATGGCTAACCGCCGCTAGACTCCCACTGAAGTGGGAGCTAAGCGGCGCTAAGCCCCTGGATCAGTGCAACTATGGCTTCCGCCTTCGCGGGGTACCCGACCCAGAGGGTACCCCGGTCGGCTCGGCGCAAGCCAAGTTTTACTGATAAGCCTCAGTGGGGTAGGGCGCCCCACTGAAGCTAAGAACTCGTTGACAACTTATTGGGCTGGATGACCGGCCCCACACTCACCAGAATTACGTCCACCCCAATCTTCATAATGTTTTCCCACGGAACCACCACCTCATCACTCCGTGCGAACAGGCTGAAGAAGCGGCCGCTGTTGCCCGGCAGGATCAGGGACTTGATCTTGCCCTGCTCCAGGTCTAAATCGATGTCCTTGATGGTGCCCAGCCGTTTTCCATCGTAGGTATTGATCACGTCGCGCAGACGGAGTTCCGAAATCTTGACCAAATCCTCCACCCCCCTGTCAATATATGTTGTCCTCAAACCGCCGGTGCCTGATCCTATTTTGAAATATGTATTCAACTGGGTCTAAGCTTCAGAGGGGGATTGCTTTTCCCCCACTGAAGCTTAGAGCCAGTTAACTAGGGGCGTAGCCGCTCTTACCTGTGTGCCCGTTTTCCCGGTGTGCCGGCGGGCTTTCCTCCGCATCCGGGCTACGCCCGGCCTGAAGAATGCGGAGCACAGGAGCCAAGGCGGAGCCTTGAGCCCGGGCGTTAGCCCGGATACGGGCGCCCACCGCTTCTGAAGCGGGGGCATTAGAGCGGGTAGCCATCGGTAACGGGGTAACATTGAGTTTTTCAGGAAATGGGTCTCTGCTATTATATGCTGAGACATCCTTCCTTCATGATGAGGAACATCCCATAGTGAGACGCCAGAAGTTAGTGAAGCCGGGGCGGCCCTGTACTCGATGAATGTGGCGATCTCCTTGAAGTTCCAGTTGCTCAACATAAATGACCCCGGAACTCCGGGGCCTTGTCATACTTCATTTCGTATTTTTCCAGCATCCTTTCAGACCTAAAAAGCCATGATCTCTTTCAAGAACTCCCCTTACAAGTGACCGAACAGTTCTTGGATCAGACATATTTCCGCATGTGATTGAGGGCAGCCTTTTCCAAACGGGAGACCTGGGCCTGTGAAATGCCGATCTCGTCGGCAACCTCCATCTGGGTCTTGCCTTCAAAAAAGCGCAGCGTGAGGATCAGTTTCTCCCGGTCGTTCAGTTTGCGAAGAGCGTCCCGGACGGCGATCCGCTCCAGCCAGTTGGTGTCATGGTTCTTCTCGTCACCGATCTGATCCATGACGAAGATGGGATCGCCTCCGTCGTGGTAGATCGGTTCAAACAGCGAGACCGGTTCCTGGATGGCGTCCATGGCGAAGATGACCTCTTCCCTCTGGATGTGCAATTCCTCGGCAATCTCGCTCAGGGAAGGCTCGCGCGAGTGGCGGTTCACCAAGGTTTCCCGCACCTGGATCGCCTTGTAGGCAATGTCCCGCAGCGAGCGGCTGACCCGGATCGGGTTGTTGTCGCGCAGGTAGCGCCTGATCTCCCCGATGATCATCGGGACCGCGTAGGTAGAGAACTTGACGTTCTGGCTCAGGTCAAAGTTGTCGATCGCCTTGATCAGGCCGATGCAGCCCACCTGGAACAGGTCGTCGACGTATTCCCCCCGGTTCGTAAAGCGCTGGATGACGCTGAGAACCAGGCGGAGGTTGCCGTTGATCAGTTTCTCCCGGGCTTCCCTGTCTCCGGCCTGAATGTATTGGAACAGCTCCCTCATCTGGGCGCTAGTTAAAACTGGGAGTTTAGCCGTATTAACACCGCAGATCTCAACTTTGTTAACCATACCGTCTAAATCCTCCCGCGCCCGCCGGGTGCCCTTTGGGCGCGGCGCCCGGCTCTCTGGTCGTATTTCATTATTTCCTTGGGGTTCTCAATTTATACCGCAAGCACGGTAAAGCATCCATCCCAAATAAAAAAAGGGGTCTTAACCCCTGTAGACCGTCCATTGTTTATTTTTCCGCGTATTTGCCAGATGGCTCCAATGATATTGCTAATCGAAGCGACAGATCTCCTTTCTCAGGTGTTTGATGATCCGCTTTTCCAGGCGGGAGATGTAGGACTGGGAGATGCCCAGGAAATCTGCCACCTCTTTCTGGGTTTTTTCGTGGTCACCCCGCAGCCCGAAACGCAGTTCCATGATGTTGCGCTCACGGGACGAGAGCTTGTTGACGGCGTTGTACAGCAGGTTCCGGTCGACCTCCTCCTCCAGTTCCCGGTAGATGATATCGTTTTCGGTGCCCAGCACGTCCGAGAGCAGCAGTTCGTTCCCGTCCCAATCGACGTTCAGCGGTTCGTCGAAAGAGACCTCGACCTTCATCTTGTTGCTGCGGCGCAGGTGCATCAGGATCTCATTTTCGATGCACCTGGAAGCATAGGTGGCCAGTTTGATCCGCCGCGCCGGCTTGAAAGTGTTGACAGCCTTGATCAGTCCGATGGTGCCGATGGAGACCAGGTCCTCGATGCCTATCCCGGTGTTTTCAAACTTGCGGGCAATGTACACCACCAGCCTTAAATTGCGCTCGATCAGCACGTTGCGGACATTGGAGTCGCCTGTCTCCAGGCGTTCCAGCAGGCCGATCTCTTCATCGCTGGTCAGCGGGGGAGGCAGCGCTTCATGATTACCGATGTAGTAGATCTCCGAAGGGACTTTGATCCTTTGCAGCAGCCGGTCTACACAATCGCGAAAGTGTTGGAGCCAGTTTGCCTTTGGTATTCCCATACCCATCCCCCCATCTCGATGTTCGGTGTTCGAAGTTCGATGTTTGATTTACCTATGCCGATGTCTGGAGCAGGTCCGGATGCAACAGGGCGTGGTAGGTTCCCCTGGGAGACAGGCGCCTGCCGTAGATTCCCACCACCACGTTGGAGTTGCGCACCTTCTGGTCTCCCGTCATGATGATGATCTCGTCCGGCTTGAATCCCACCAGCATGCCGTGCCGTTTCCCTATGGTGGTGAAGGGGATCACCCTGATCGGGATGGTGTAGCCCGCCTCAGCAAAGCACTGGGCCACCTTTTCCAGATCGACCTCCCCTCCCGCCTGAAAAAAGTGACTGGTATGCGGCGGCAGGTAGGGCGCCAGCACGTCGTACTCCACTATCACCACCGGTGCCCCGGTGAGCGGGTCTACCAACTGGTTGCCGGTATCCACCAGCCCATCCACCCTGATCTCGTTGCCCTGCAGCTTGATCAGCACCGGAACCTTCAGCATGTCCTGCAAAAAGGTCTTCCTCAGGAACGCCACCCCCCACTTGCCGAGCAGGACCGCGGCGCCCAGAGCGACGGCCAGCCACATGTACGGGAGCGGCACACTGCTGGAAACCGGCTGGATGGTGAAGTTGTCCATGAAATAGACGAACCCCAGCACAGCCCCGCCCATCAGAAAAGCGATCAGGTAGAAGTACAGCAACGCTCGCCCGAATTGTTTCCACGCCAGGGGTACGAAGGCAACCCCGAGCATGGCCAGGGAGACCAGGAACTTCATCCAGATGGCGGAAAGGAAATAGAGGTCCGGCAGCAGCACCAGGATACCGTAAATCGCCCCGAGACAGGCCGCACATGCCAACCGCCAGGCGACAAACCGCGTCCGTGAGATCCTGGCTGCAGCCCACAGCACCCCGTAGTCCATGACAAAATTGATCACGAAGAGTACATCGACATAGATCACCGGTTGCCCGGGCATATCATTCACCTCAGATAAGTGCTCGCAATACTTGCCTGGAAAAATATTTAAAGGATACAAGAATAAGTGCGACTAAGGCTTCCGCCTGCGCTTTCAGCCCACCCACCTTCGGCGGGTACCCGGCAAGCCAAGTTTTCTATAAAGATCCCGGTAGTTCCTGGCACTCTCTCGTTTACCAATTATATGCGCTGCATCTTGACTCCATTCCCCGGCACTAAATGAACGACAGCAGCCTTTGTAGATGTCACCTTACATGAGTGCAAGGCATCGCTCTGGAATTGAGAACAGCCGACCCATACCCATGTCAATTATAAATAAATTAACAGGTAATATCTGTCATAATCTGCTGACGGTCAAATAAAAAAAACTGCTATTCTGACTTATCAAGCCAAAAAGCAGTAATCATGCGATAGATTATCTCTTTTAAAATAAAGGCGGCCCTGGCTTCACACTTTTTTGAGTGCTGGATTAGGCAAAAGGTATTAAGAGGGCTACCATCTTATGCGCTTTGAGTACTGGACCCGCGCTTCCGGCTTCCGACATCTGATTCTAGCGCTTGCGCAGAAAGGCCGGGATGTCCAGGTCCTCCGAAGCGAAGGACTTGAAGTCGATGACGGTTTTCTCCTTGGTCATCGGCTTGGCGTCAAAGCCGGTGGCGATCACCGTCACCCGGACCTCGTCATCGAGGCTCTCATCGATGACAGCCCCGAAGATGATGTTGGCCTCCGGGTCTGCCGCCTGCTGGATGATCTCGGCGGCCTCGTTCACCTCGAACAGGCCGAGGCCCGGCCCGCCGGTGATGTTCAGCAATACCGCCTTCGCCCCTTCGATGGAGGTCTCCAGCAGGGGGCTGGAGATGGCAATGCGCGCCGCCTCCGAGGCCCGGTTCTCCCCTTGAGCGCTGCCGATCCCCATCAGGGCAGTACCGGTCTCCGTCATGATGGTCTTGACATCGGCAAAGTCCAGGTTGATCAGGCCGGGCACCGAGATCAGGTCCGAAATGCCCTGCACGCCCTGCCTGAGAACATCATCCGCAATCCGGAAGGCCTCGTTGATCGAGGTTTTCCTGTCGACCACTTGCAGGAGGCGGTCGTTGGGGATGATAATCAGGGTATCGACCTTGCTTTTTAAATCCTGAATCCCCTTGTCGGACTGCAGCGCTCTTTTTCTGCCCTCGAAGGTAAAAGGCCGCGTCACCACTCCCACGGTCAGGGCGCCCAATTCCTTGGCAACCTCGGCCACCACCGGGGCTCCGCCGGTGCCGGTGCCGCCGCCCATGCCTGCGGTCACGAAGACCATGTCCGCCCCGCGCAACGCCTGGCTCAACTCATCACGACTCTCCTGGGCAGCCTTGAAGCCGATCTCCGGGTCGGCCCCGGCGCCCAGTCCCTTGGTCAGCTTGGCGCCGATCTGGATCTTGTGCTCCGTCAGGGAGAAGTTCAGGGCCTGGACATCGGTATTCACCGAGTAGAAAAAGACCCCTTTCAATCCAGCATGAATCATCCGGTTGACTGCGTTGTTGCCGCCGCCGCCCACCCCGATCACCTTGATATTGGCAAACTGATTCACTTCTAGCTCCAATTCCAACATCTCCCCGATCATCCCCATTTCAAAAGAGATCTTTAAACCATTTTTTAATTTTGCTAAAGGCATCCTTCATGAACAACCCTTCGGATCTCTCCACCTCGGCCGTATGATGCCTGGCAGCATACGACAGCAGGCCGATGCCGGTGGCAAATACCGGGCTGTGGATCACATCGGCCAGACCGCCGACCGCCTCCGGAAAACCCAGCCGCACCGGGCGCTCCATCACCTCGGTCGCCAGTTCCACCATGCCTTCCGTCAGTGCCGCCCCCCCGGTGATCACGATCCCTCCCGGGAGCATGCCCTGGTACCGCGACTTTTCCAATTGATTCTTCACCAATCCAAGTATTTCCTGCACTCGGGGCTGAATTATATTGGCGATCATTTTCCTGGAGGCTTGATGCACCTCTTTGCCGCCCACGCTGTGAACATCTACCATCTCATTATCCGGCATCAGGGCGGGCAAGGTGGACCCCGCTTTCTTCTTCAAGTCCTCCGCCAGGTTTAAAGGAGTCCGCAAACCCACCGCCAGGTCGCTGGTGATGTAATCTCCTCCAATCGGCAATACCGCGCTGTACCAGAGCGCACCCTGGTCGTAAACGGCGATATCGGTGGCGCCGCCGCCGATATCCACGACCACTACCCCCAACTCCTTCTCGGCCGGGAACAGGACTGCCTCCCCGGAGGCCAGGGAGGAGAGCACCAGCTCCTGAACTCGGAAACCGGCACGCTCACAGCATTTCACAAGGTTTTGCACCGCAGCGTTGTTGATGGTCACGATCTGGGTTTCCACTTCCAGCCTCGCCCCCACCATTCCCGCCGGGTCCAGGATATTCTCATTGCCATCGACAATAAACTGCCGCGGGATCACGTGAACCACGCGGCGGTCATGGGGCAGAGCGATGACCCGCGCCGCCTGGAGCACTCTCTCCACGTCCTCGCGGGAGATCTCCTGCTCGGGGTCGGCGACTGCGACCACACCCCGGTTATTTATCGAAGCGATCGAGATGCCGGTGATGCCGACGTATCCTCCATCGATTGCCCGTCCGCTCATCTGTTCGGCCCTCTCGATCGCCCTTTCGATAGAGTGGACAGTGTTCTCGATGTCAATGACGCTGCCGCGGCGAATTCCCGCCGAGGGAACAGATCCAAACCCGACGATCTGCAGTTGGCCGTCAGGTCCAATGCTTCCTACAATGACTGCGACTTTAGTACTACCCACGTCCAGTCCTACAATGGTATCTACCCGGGCCAATTTGGCACCCCCACCCGGCTATTTACATGATAATTCAACACAAATCAATATTTTCCTTTTTTGCTTAATCTCTCATTGATATTTTTTTTTGACATTTTTCGAGCTAATTTTTTAATCGCTGGGACGGCGCCGGCGTCTTATATTTTACAGCGGCCGCCTGGGCGGAACGCAGGTCCATATACTCCACCGCTCCTGGGTCGTTCAGGTTTGCCACGAGAGACTGGGCCATAAGCAGCTTGGAGTGCAGGTCATGAGTGTCCCCCAGCAGCACCGGGATGCCATCCCTGGTATAGGCTACCAAACTGGCGGAGTTGGCAACGTCGACCTCTGAAAAAAAATCTTCCACGCTCAGGTCCATGGCAGCCAGGACTGCCGGCAGAATCGGGCTGGCGCTGACCTGCTTGCCCGGTTCGGTGGTATCCGGCGTCAGCCCGGTGATGATCGGCAGGCTATACAGACGCGGGGAGGTGAGGTTGTCGATGCAGACCCCATTCCGGTCCAGCACCAGCCAGTGCTGGCCGGCCAACAGAAGAGCGCTCGGCTGCCGTTCCTCGATGTCGATCTCGATCCCGTTCGGGAGTTGGCGCCTGAGCGTGGCGCCTGCTATCCAGGGGTCGGTCAGGAGGCGCTTCTGTGCCTGGTCAAGGTTGACCTGGAAGATGTTCACGCCATCACTGAGGCCACTTTGACCGGTCACCTCGCCGGGAGTGAGGTGCTTCTGTCCCCTGACCTCGATCTTCTGCAGGGCAAAAAAGGAGGACTGGCTGAAGTAGTAGAGGGCATAGACCACAAAAGCGGCGATCAGGATCACTTTGAACAGGGTAAATAAACCCCTCAGAGCAGCCTTTCCAGGCCTTCTGGCCCCAGGTTGAACCTTCCCCATGCTTGTCCCTCCCGAGTGATGAGTAACGAGTGATGAGTGATGAGTGAAAAACACAACAACTCAGCACTCATTACCACTACAGCGTAGTTTTTCATATAGACATTTGTTCAATTGAGCGAGGCTGAACTGATGGCAGCGAGATACCTATTTTAACTGTGAACGAGCGGTATCAGCTTAGCCGGTTCAAGCCTGCAGGTTAAGGATACCATGCATTTTATCTTGTAGGTTTCTCAGCAGGCTAAAAGAAACTTATCGCTGTAGTGGCGCTGAGTGATGAGCGCTGAGTTCTCATTACTCATTACTCATTACTCATTACTTCGTCTTACCTTGGCCCCCAACATGCGAAGCTTCGACTCCAGTTTCTCGTAGCCTCTGTCGATGTGATGCAGCCCTTCAACGATGGTGGTATTGTCGGAAGCCAGCCCGCCCAGGATGAGGGCCGCCCCGGCCCTCAGGTCCGTGGCCTCCACCACCGCGCCTGTGAGGCGCCCCACGCCTTCCACCACCACGCTCCGCCCCTCCACCCGGATCTGGGCCCCCATGCGCCGTAGTTCGCCTACGTGCTGAAAACGGTTTTCAAAGATGTTCTCCGTGATGATACTGGTACCCTTGGCCAGGCTGAGAAAAACCATCATCTGGGCCTGCATGTCGGTGGGAAACCCGGGGAAAGGCATGGTGCGGACATCCAGGGCATTCCACCGGTCGACTCCACGCACATGGATCCAGTCCTCCTTTTCCCGGACGTCGATACCCGCCTCCCGGAGTTTGGCGGTGACCGACTCCACGTGCTCCGGAATGGTGTTTCTGATCAGGACGTCCCCCCTGGTCACGGCAGCGGCCACCATGAAGGTGCCTGTCTCGATCCGGTCCGGAATGACCCGGTAGGCAATCTCCCGGCCGATTTTGGGCACACCGTCGATGCGGATGATATCCAGCCCGGCGCCTTTGATCCTGGCCCCCAGCTTGTTCAAAAAGTTTTGCAGGTCGATGATCTCCGGCTCCCGGGCGGTATTGCGGATGATGGTGGTCCCCTGGGCTAAACTTGCGGCCATCATGATATTCTCCGTGGCCCCTACGCTGGGGAAATCCAGGTGGATCTCCGTGCCCTCCAGCCTGGCGCACTCCGCCTCGATGAAACCGTGCTTCTGAGCCACTTCCGCTCCCAGGGCGATAAAACTCTTCAGGTGGAGGTCCATCGGGCGGGAGCCGATGGTGCAGCCACCGGGCTGCGATACCCTGACCCTCCCGAAGCGCCCCAGCAGCGCCCCCATCACCAGGTTGGAGGCGCGCATCATCCTCATCAGGGATGGCGAGACCTCTGTGGAATTGATGCCCGAAGGGTCGATCTCCATCATGTCGCCCACAAAGTTGACTTTGACGCCAAGCTCCTGCAGCACATCCTTCATGATCTTGACGTCATTCAGGCAGGGGACGCCTTCAAGCACAAGAGAGCTCTCGCTCAACAGTGAGGCTGCAAGAATAGGAAGAATGGCATTTTTTGCGCCGCTAATCGTGACGACGCCTTTTAACCTGGCTCCGCCAGAGATAATCAACCGCTCCAATCAAACTCACCTTTCCTCCCCCACCATACGCACCTCGGCTATGAGGTCGATGCCGAACCGGGCGGCCACACGGCCACGAACTATCTCCATCAGTTCTCTTACCTGGGTTGCCGTAGCGTGTCCCAGGTTCACTATGAAGTTGGCGTGCTTAGTAGATACCTGGGCGTCTCCCACTTTGAACCCTTTCAGGCCTGCCATCTCGATCAGGAGCCCGGCCGGCTGCTCCGGCGGGTTCCGGAAGACGCTTCCCGCTGAAGGCAGATCCAGCGGGTGATGACTGCTGCGATACTCTAAAAAAGCTTCAAGGCGCTTCAGGACTGACTGCTGTTCAGCGGCCTGCAGCTCCAGGCTCGCCTTCAAGATGATCAGGCTCTCCGGTTGCAGTGTCGAGCGACGGTAACCGAATGTCAGCTCGGAGGCCTTCCAGGTCCGCCTGGCGCCGTTAAAGTCAATGGCATCGACCGATCTGACGCTTTTCCCGATAAACTGCCCAAACGCCCCCGCATTCATGATCAGGGCGCCCCCCAGGGAGGCGGGAATGCCGCCTGCAAATTCCAGGCCGCTCAAGCTCTCCCGCCCAGCCGCCCGTGCCAGTGCCGGCAGGATCACCCCGGCCCCGGCTGTAATCTCATTGCCGTTGATACGGAGGTCCTGCAAGCCGCCCCCGATCTTCAGCACCAGGCCCCTGATCCCGGCGCCGCCGACCAGCAGGTTGGAGCCGTTTCCGATCACCGTCAGCGGGAGGCTGTGCCGTCCGGCAAACTCCAGGGCGGCCGTGACGTCATCCTCCGCCCGGGGGATCAGCAACAGGTCCGCAGGGCCGCCGATGCGCCAGGTGGTGAACTGTTCCATCGAGACCCCGGCCAGCACCCTGCCGGCAACAACTGCCTGCAACTCCGCGGCCAGGTCCGGGGCGTGGTCCTTCCGGTTCATTGAACCGTGGTCTCCAGCGCCCTGGCAAGATTCTGTCCGACTGTCCAGACATTGCCGGCCCCGATAGTCAGGACCAGGTCCCCGGATCTGGTCATTCTCTTTAGGTAATCGACCACTTCATCGAGCCGCCTGAGGAAGACGACTTCCTTCCCGTTCTTTTTCAGCGCCTGGACGATCAGGTCTGCAGTGACCCCTGCAATCGGCTGTTCCCCGGCCGAGTAAATGTCCGTGACGATCACCAGGTCCGCCTCCTGGAAGGCATTGCCGAACTCCTCCCGTAAAAATTGCGTCCTGGTATAGCGGTGGGGTTGGAACACGGCGATCGTCCGGCGGCGTCTGAGACCCTCGCTGGCCCTTAGCAGGGCTCTGATCTCAGTGGGGTGGTGCGCATAATCGTCAATTATCTTGATGCCGTCGAGATGGGCCACCAGTTGAAAGCGCCGCTGGGCACCCGTGAAGGACGTCAGGGCGCCGGCACACTGTTCAAAGCTCATTCTCAGGCGCATGCCCACTGCGATCGCCGCCAGTGCATTCTGGACATTGTGCGTTCCAGGCACCGACAGGGCCAATCTCCCTAAGGGTCGCCCGTTCAGCAGCACTGACGCCCCGGTGGTGAACTCATGCCTGGCCACATCCGTGGCTTTATACACCGGATCGCCGGTCAGACCGTAAGTGATGGCCTCGGCGCCCCCGGGGTCGAGGTTGCACACATGCTCGTTATCGGTGCACAGCACTACGAAACCCCCGTCCTGGATCTGGTTGACGTATCGTTGGTAGGCCTGCTTCATGACGCCAAGGTTTTTATAGTAGTCCAGATGGTCGTTGTCGATGTTGGTGATGACGGCGCCGTAGGGCGCCAGTTTCAAAAAGGAACCGTCGCTCTCGTCTGCTTCCGCCACCAGGTATTCTCCGGAGCCCAACCCGGCATTGCTGCCCATGTCATTAACCTCTCCACCGATAATGAAGGTGGGATCGAAGCCATTGGCAGCCAGCATGAGGGTGATCATGGAACTGGTGGTGGTCTTGCCATGAGCCCCGACAACGGCTATTCCCCTGTATTCGCTCATCAACCTGGCCAGCAGTTCGCCGCGGCTGATCACGTTCAGGCCGAGTCTCAGGGCAGCGCACAACTCTTCGTTGGAGGGAGGAATCGCCGAGGAGACGACCACGCTGTCCATACCCGGTTGGATGTTCCCCGCAGCGTGGCCGATAGAAATCTGGGCGCCTTTTTCGACTAAGCGCTTGACGTTGGCAGAAGCCACCAGGTCGGAACCACTCACGCGTTTGCCCTTCTCCAGCATGATCTTGGCGAGGCCGCTCATTCCCGCGCCCCCGATCCCGACGAAGTGATACCAATTTCCCTGCAATTTTCCATCTCCTCCCGCAATCTGCCCATTTTCATCCGTTTTCAAAGTCATTCGCATCAACATTCTATGTCTGCTCCTTTTCGGAGGTTCCTATCGCTTCCCGCTCCCCAATATCGTCCGGGTGATGATCTCGCCTGCCTGCGGCCTGCCAAAGCGGCGCGCAGCCTGACCGACGGCCATTCGAAGGCTGTCATCCCCAAGCAGCCGCTCCATCTGCTCAAACAGATGTTCCGGAGTCAGGTCCCGCTCCGGGATCAGCACCGCCGCCTGCTCTCTGGCGAGATAGAGGGCGTTATGATATTGATGGTTGCCTGCCGCATAGGGGTAGGGAATGAGGATGGCGGGTATCCCCAGGGCCGTCAGTTCAGCTATGGTCGCCGCTCCGGCCCGGCTGATCATGATATCGGCAGCCGCCAGCCCGTACTCCATCTCCTCGAGGTATGGCCTGATCACTATTTTTCCAATTTTCTCTTCATTTATTCCCTTGGCTGCCAGTTGATGGCAGACACTGTCAAACTCCGCCCTGCCAGCCAGGTGTATGAACTGCAGCGCCCGCCGCCCGCGCCCGCCAGGGCGGGCACCCGCTGCCAAGATCCGGTAGACATCCAGCATCACTTCGTTGATGCGCCGCGCCCCCCTGCTGCCTCCCGTGACCAGCACGGTCAACGCCTCCGGGGCCAGATTAAAGTAATTCCGGGCGTCCTGCCTGGTGACTCTCAGGATCTCCTGCCTGATCGGCAGGCCGGCATGAATGATCTTCGCCCGTCCGGCCAGCTTGCCGCTCGCATCCGGAAAAGTCAGGAAAACAGTGTTCGCCCAGCGTGACAGTAAGCGGTTGGCCAGCCCCGGGACCGCATTCTGTTCGTGAATAAAAATGGGCACGGAGAGCCGTGCCGCAGCCATCACCAGCGGCACTGAAACATAACCCCCGGTGGCAAAGACCGCTCCCGGGCGCCAGTCCCGGATCACTGACAGGCTCTGGCGGTATCCCCGCAGCATCGAGGGCAAAAAGGCTATGGCCTGCGCTGACAACCGGCGTGGCCACTTGACTGCGGCCACCGGCCGGAAGGCAAAGCCCCGGGCCGGGACCACCGTTGCCTCCAGCCCCTCTCCGGTCCCCACGAAGAGGATCTTTCCGCCGGGGTCCTGCTCCTTCAGCAGGCCTGCAACCGCCAGGGCGGGGTAGAGGTGTCCGCCCGTTCCCCCACCCGTGATCAGGACGCGCATGATGTTGCCTCTATTCCTCCGCGTAATGTGAAATGTTCAACAGAATTCCGATCATCAACAGGGTCAGCGTCAGAGAGGACCCGCCATAGCTGATGAAGGGGAGCGTGATCCCCTTGACCGGCATTGATCCCGTAACCACACCAATGTGGATGAAGGCCTGCAGTACAACGTCCATGGTAATGCCCACCGCTGTCAGGGAGGCGAAGGTGTCCGGCACCTTCAGGGCGATCTTGAGGCCGCGCCACATGAAGACGAAAAACAGCAGCAGCACGAAGGCCGACCCGATAAAGCCCAGTTCCTCGCCGATCACGGCAAAGATAAAGTCTGTCTGCACCTCGGGCAGGTACAGGAACTTCTGCCGGCCCATGCCCAGGCCGAGACCGAAGAGCTTTCCAGATCCCACGGCGTAAAGGGACTGGATAGTCTGGAACCCGCTTCCCAGGGGATCAGCCCAGGGATTGAGAAAGGCGGTGAACCGCGTCAGGCGGTACGGCGCCACGGCGATGGCCACCCCCAGCACAACCACTCCCAGCAGGGCCAGGCCTACCAGATGAGTCTTACGGGCCCCGGCTGCCAGCAACATCAGGTAGGAAGTCAGGGCAACGGTCACCGCCGTCCCCAGGTCCGGCTGCAACAGCATGAAACCGCAGATGAAGACGACGAACAGCAGGGGCACGGCAAAACCCTTGACAAACTGTTTGATGCTGTCCTGATGCTGGGAGAGGTACCTGGCCAGGAACAAGACGAGGGCCAGCTTGGCCACCTCGGACGGCTGGAAGGAGAAGGCTGCCGTACCCAACCAGCGCCGGGCGCCGTTGATCTTGATGCCCACCCCGGGTACGAGAACGACGATCAGAAGCAGGACCGCCACCAGCAAAATGGGGGTCGCCCATTTTTTATAGACCTGGTAGTCGACCCGCATCAGGGCAATCATGCCGAAGATCCCCAGCAACGCCCACAGCAGTTGGCGTTTCAGGAAATAGAAGCCGTCTCCATAAGAGGTCTGCGCCTGAACGAAGCTGGAGCTGAAGACCATGATAATGCCTATGGTGAGCAGCAGAACTATGTCCAGGAACAGCACGAGGTCAGGAGGCCGCTTGAACGGCTTCACGGTTTCACCCCCCCCAAAGAAGTAATGAGTAATGAGTAATGAGTAATGAGTAAAATCCAAAGGCCGGTATTCAGTTAGCTGATTCATCAGTAGTGCCGGTCCCAACGTACCGGGCAAGACCCAGTGCCCCGATCACCCGCTTTCTCACTCATCACTCATCACTTTCCACTCATCACAAGTTTTGTACAAGTTTCTTGAAGAGATCGCCTCTCTCCTCGTAATCGCGAAACATGTCCCAACTGGCGCAGGCCGGCGACAGCATGACCAGGTCGCCGGGCGTCGCCAACCGGGCCGCGGTCCTGACACACCCCTCGAGGTCTGATTCGTTCCAAACTGCTGTGTAGCCGGCAGCCCGGACAGCCTGTTCGATCTGGGGCGCCGCCTGGCCCAGCAGGATCAGGGCCTTGACCCTCGTTCTGATCCGCTCGGCCAGCCTGGTGAAGTCGCTCCCCTTGGGCTTGCCGCCGGCGATCAGGATGATCGGTTCCCTAAATGAATCCAGGGCCTTCAGCACTGATTCCGGATTCGTCCCCTTGGAGTCGTTGACATACTTCACGCCACCCACCACGCCGGCCAACTCCAGCCGGTGAGGAACCCCCGGAAAGGTGGACAGGGCTGTTGCGATCACCTCTCGATCGATCCCTGTCAGCAGTGCCGCGGCGGCGGCGGCCAGAGCGTTTTCCAGATTATGCCGCCCCGGAATCCGCACCTCCTGCACCGGGCACAGGACCTGCCTGACACCCCCGCTCTCGTACACGATGCTGCCGTCAGCGACCCCAATCCCCCCTGACGGCGCCCGCTGCGTCGAGAACCAGCATTCCCTTGCCGACAGGCCGTGCATGTGGTCAGCCACCCAGGGGTCGTCCAGGTTCAGCACCGCAAAGTCCTCCGGACACTGGTTGGCAAAGACCCGTGCCTTGACGCGGCCATACTCCTCCAACGTGGTATGCCGGTCCAGGTGATCCGGCGTGAGGTTCAAGAAGACGGCGATATGGGGGTGAAACTCGAGGGAGCGCTCCAATTGAAAAGAGCTGACCTCGAGGATCCAGTAGTCCACCCTGAGTCCCTGCTGACTGGCGCGCTCCACTTCCCGGATCAGAGGAATACCGATGTTTCCGGCTACCAACCCCTGGCGACCCGCCTGTTGGAAGATGTAGCCCGTCAGGGCGGTGGTGGTGGTTTTGCCGTTGGTACCGGTAACGGCAATGATCGGTTCCCTGACAAACCGGGCCGCCAACTCCAACTCGCTCCATACCGGGATGCCCAACCTTTCCGCAGCCTTTACCGGCGGAATGGTCAGGGGAACACCCGGGCTGACCACTGCCAGATCATACTGGCCCTCCTGCATCTCCGGGTAACCGCCGGTAACCAGGGTGAGAGGGAGCGCCCGCAACTCGTTTAGGGCCTCTTCTCCCAGGTCTGCATCCTCTTTGATGTCGGTGCCGGTCACCCTGGCCCCCACTCCCGCCAGAAAACGAGCCACCGCTTGTCCGCTCCGGGCCAGGCCGATGACCAACACTTTTTTCCCCTCTAAGTTTAACATAATTCAGCGAGAAGTCTCCTTCCTCCAAGGTAGGGGATGAATCTCCATCAGTCTCGATTTAGCCCCGCATCGCCCAGATGGCCAATACTGCACAGCACAGCCCCAGCATCCAGAACCAGTGGACAACCCTGGTTTCCGGCCAGCCCGACAACTCGAAGTGATGGTGCAGGGGACTCATCCTGAAGACCCGTTTGCCTGTAAGCTTGAAAGAGATTACCTGGATAATCACCGAAAGGGTCTCCAGCACGAAGACTCCACCCAGGATCAGCAGCAACAGTTCGGCATGCGTCAGCACGGCCAGGGCCGCCAAGGCGCCTCCCAGGGCCAGGGAGCCGGTATCCCCCATGAAGACCCGGGCCGGGTAGTAGTTGAAGCGCAGAAACCCCAGGCAACTGCCCCCGAGGGCGCCGGCAAAGACCGCTACACCGTACTGCCCGGTCATCCAGGCAAACAGCACGAAGGCGATCGCCGCCACTAGCACCAGTCCGCCGGCCAGGCCGTCGAGGCCGTCGGTCAGGTTGACGGCGTTGGTGGATGCGACCAGGATAACCGCCACCATGGCATAGAAGCCGGCGCCCAGGGAAACCCTGAGGCCGGTATACGGAATCAGCACGGCGGTATCCGGATGCAGGGCAAGCGCCCCCCAGGCCAGCAGCAGCCCCAGCAGCACCTGCACCAGGAGCTTGGTGCGGGCTTTGACGCCGAGCGACCGTTTCAATACGATTTTTATAAAATCATCGGTAAAGCCCAGCAACCCACAACCGGCCATGATCCCCACCAGCAGCAGGTCCTCCCGGGTGTGGCCGGCGACCAGCAGGCTGGCGATACCGGCGCCTCCGATGATCAGCAGGCCGCCCATGGTAGGGGTGCCCTGCTTTTTCAGGTGCGACCTGGGGCCGTCATCGCGCACCTCCTGCCCGAATTTCAGGCGGTACAGCAGGGGTATCAGCAGCAAGCCCAGCAGCAGGGTGATCAGCAGGCCAATCCCGAAAGCGGCCGCTACCTGCAATTCCGGGGAATTACTCCACATTACGCCGGGCAAGCCTATCCCGAGGGCAACACCCGCCCCGGTGATCTCGCTCACGTCAAACCACCCTCGCTCAGGGGCGCCACGATCTCTTCCATTCGGGCAGCCCGGGAACCTTTCACCAGAACCACGTCCCCGCTCTTAACGAAATCCCTCATAAATGCTATGGCGCCCCGGTTGTCGTCAAAAACGCCGATCCTGGTACCAGGCAGGCCAGCATCCCTGGCCGCCCGGGCGATCTCCCCGGCCAGGTCTCCGACGGTGAATAGATAGTCGATCTGCAAGGTGGCAGCATATTCGCCCACCGCACGGTGTCCGGACACTGTCTCCGGTCCCAGCTCATACATGTTACCCAGCACCGCGATCGCCCGCCCCCTGTGTGCAGGTTTGCTTTCCGCCGCGCCCACCCCGGTGGGCACCCGGGTACCCGGCGAAGCTTCAGTACCTGCCCGGTCAGTCACGTCGGCCAGCAGCCGCAGGGCAGCCTTGACCGAAGCGGGGCTGGCATTGTAGGTATCATCGATGATGGTGCTGCCCCCGATCCCTTGCTTGGCCTCCTGGCGCATCCCCGTGAGAGACACAGTCGCCAGGCCGTGGGCGATCTGCTCCGGCTGCAGCCCAAACCGGGAGCCCACTCCCGCTGCCGCCAAGGCGTTGGAGATGTTGTGGCGGCCAAGTAGGGGCAACCGGCATGGCGTCTCTCCCAGCGGCGTGCGCAGCAGAAACTCGGTTCCCTGCAGCCCGTGCAGCACAATATTTTGGGCGCTCACCGCCGCTGCGGACACGGCGCCGCCGTCCAATCCGTAAAAGATCACTTCAGACCTACACTTGCTTGCCAACTGCCGCTGCCAGGGATCCTCCCCGTTCAAGACAGCACACCCATTAAGAGGCAAGGCTTCCAACAGTTCGCCCTTGGCCTCGGCGATCGCCTGCTCAGAGCCCAACCTCTCTATGTGGGTCATGCCGATGTTGGTGATGACGCCTACCTGGGGCTGGCTGATCCGGCATAGGGCTGCAATCTCTCCCCGTCCCCGCATGGCCATCTCCAGGACAACAGCGTCATAGTCGTGAGTTAAACGCATCAAGGTCAGGGGAAGGCCGATCTCGTTGTTCTGGTTGCCTTCGGTCTTCAACACCCGCATGCCGGTCGCCAGCACCCCGGCGATCAGGTCCTTGGTGGTAGTCTTGCCCGTACTGCCTGTCACCGCCACCACCGGCGCCGGGAACAGCCGCCGGTAATAGCCGGCCAGGTCCTGCAGGGCCTGCAGCGGATCCGCCACCATGATCAGCGGCTGGCCGGACTCTACCGGGACCTGCCTGGAGATCACCGCCGCCGCCGCTCCCCGGCTCAGGGCATCTCCGACGTACCAGTGCCCGTCCGCCCTGCTGCCCGAAAAAGCAAAAAAAAGTTGTCCCGGATTGACGCCCCTGCTGTCGATGGCAATGCCGGAAACCACTGTCTCCGGGTTGCCCTGCAGCAGGCGGCCATTCATGGCGGCGGTAACTTGCCCGATACTGACCGGTTCCACTCATTACTCATTACTCATTACTCATTACTCATTACTCAATAGTTGGTATGCTACCTGGTAATCATCGAAGTCCAGCACCTGGTCGCCGATGATCTGATAGTTTTCGTGCCCCTTGCCGGCGATCACCACGAAGTCGCCCGGCCGTGCGCACTGCAGAGCACGCTCGATCGCCTCCCGGCGGTCGGGGACCACCTCGTAGCGGACATCCGGGAGATCCCTGATCCCGGCCTCGATCTGCCTGATGATGCTCAGGGGCTCCTCGCTCCTGGGGTTGTC
>JBEKFU010000007.1:0-68696 GCA_050013155.1 Thermacetogeniaceae bacterium
CTCAATCCTAGGTCAACAACATTCTCCCGCCTTATGCGTATGAAATGCCCGATCCGTACCGCCGGGATGATGCCTTGCTTGACATACGCATAGAATGTTGACCGCTTCATCTTCAATACCCGCATTGCCTCGTAGGGGGTAAGGAAAATTTCGTCCTCGTTGCTGCCCATCTTGACCGTTCGCCATCCTTTCTCTACCGGTTCCCGTCTCCAAAAAGAGGGCAGGAAAGCCGGTGGCAAAACCGCACGGCCGGCCTTCTTGTCTCAAATTTATTATGGGAGAACCGGTCTTCTCAAGACGGGTCGGCTTATAACTGAATTGTCGGCTGTCCGACGGACTGTTGACGATGCCCGCCCTTACCGGCATTCTGCAGTTGGGTGATCCAGTTGCCACTGGTGATGCTTTGCTCGAGCCTGTTGTACATCTGGGTTTCCTGGCCCTGGGTCAGCTTGCCGTTTGTCACCAGCGCCTGGAGTTGGCTCTGGATGCTGGTCGAAATCGTGCTTTCGAGCGAGGCCACGGTCAAACCCTTGGCTGCAGCCAGACTGGAGATAGTCTGCCCGCTTTGGAGGGCTGTGATCAGAGCCTGCGGGGTCATGCCCAGTGCGCTGGCCGCCGGTTTCAGAATCATGAAACCGCCTCCAACTATCGGGCCATGCTGTCTGCCGTAGAACCGCCCAACAAACGGGCCCTTGACCCTGCCCCCTAGGTGGCCGACAGGGCCTGCCACAGACCCTTGGTTTTGGGGTGCCATTGCCACACTAGCGACAGCACCTGCCAGGATCACTACGGTCAAAAAAATCATCAGCCATTTATTGTCAAGTTTCACTTCTCACCTCTCCCTATGCCTTGTTATTTTACTACATCTACCTTATCACATCGACCTCAAGATAATATGGGAGAAAGCTTAAAGGAAGATGAAAAAATGGTAAATATTTCGTTTGAATAATTCCCGCCTTGATCACGCCGATGTAGCCAAGGAAAGCAGCGGATAAACGGAGATTTTGCTCCCTAAACGCATCAGCGCTGAACCGACGTTCGACAGCGCCTAGATAAAACGAGGCTGCAAGGCATTGTCTGGCGACCGGCTTGAACCTGCCGGGGCGGGAGAGGGCCTGCTCCACGTTCTCCATCCCGGAGCGCATCCTCTCGCCGGCGATGTAGTGCCCGCCGGCTCGCTGCAGGTAGCGCAGGTTGTCATCGGAGGAGAAGCCCCTGTCGATGACGCTGATCACCCGGTTAAGTTTTCAGCCGTTCAGGTCTTTCTTGACTTCCTCGATCACCGACATGTCGGCGGTGTTGCCCGGTCACATACTCAGGACTCTTCCTCGCCGTGATAATTATTTTTCCTCCCTAATGAATATAATAAAGTGTGACCACATTGACTACAGTAACTATCCCAATTATAATTAGGGGGGAAGGGGATTTGAGTAATGGTAAAGGAGCTAGAGAAAAAATGAAAGCGGCTCTTAAGACCAAATTTAATATCAGAGATACTAAAAAATATTATTCTGATATCAATACAAGAGCATTAAATGGCATGGAGATAATAACTTTTAATGCGATGAAAGATAAAGAAGAGGTTAGCCACATAAATAAGTTATATGTTGATTTCTTACTTGATAATTTACACTTTACTCCTGTTGTAGAACATGATGAGGAACTACAAATATTCACAATTGCTCTTAATGAAATTGATATGTACGGAGAAGGAAAATCAAAAGAAGAAGCAGCTGAGGATTTATTAAAGAGTATTCAAGAATATATCAATATATATTATAACAAACTTGACTTGTATACTAAAGTTGATCCAATTTCTAAACAGCTTTATATGTTAAAGTTAGCGAGGTGCAATGAAGATAAAGAAAAGATCCGAGAAACAATAGGTGTATCGCATGCCTATTAGATTTAGCCAAGGTACAATTAGAAGACTACTCAGGTATTTTAATATGAGGGCTGCATCAAAGGGAAGTAAGATTTTCGAAGGCTTTGGGAAAGATGGAGTATATAGAACATGCAAGTTCGATTACCATAAGGACAATGATCCTGTCGCAACTGGAACCGCTAATGCTATAGCCAAATCCTTAAAGTTTAAAAATGTGGAGGATATGAAAACGTTTATAGACAAAAATCTTTAAAACGAAATTGATGCTCTTACCATTCGCCACAAATACCGGCCAAGGGTAGGCCGGTTTTCTCTTTTCCAAGATGCAGGAAATTTTTCCTTGAATATTTACGACTGGGTTGATCACCAAAAAAGGGGTAAAAAAAGGCCCACTGCTACAATACTGCTACACTCAGGCTAATTTTAAAGCCTCCCTATCCCCGGGAGGCTTGGTATTTCTGCTGCGCCATAGGGAGCCGAACCCCCAACCTTGTGATTAAAATATTTGCTCACATCGTCGATACTCATCATGGCACTAGAGCCAGGTGTGAGAAGGATTTTGCGGTGTAATTTTTGATCACATATTGATCACGAGACCTAGTTTTGATCACGAAGTTGATCACAAGACTAGGCTAGAACCCTTGATTTTACTGGGAATCACTTAGACAGTTCTGGACACTTATTAACGGTCAATTTTGTGTTAAAAACCCGCCCGGCCTTGGTATCACTGATTTTTTTCTTGATCGTGCACCCTCTGGCGGTGAACATTGACTCCGTTGGCGTCTGTCACTTGATCAGCCTCATCCGCCCCGGCGGCCAGTAGATCACAAATGCCTTGCCGATGATGTTCCGCTGGGGAAGGGCGCCCCAGTCACGACTGTCGTCGCTGTTGTTCCGGTTGTCGCCCATCATAAAATAGGAACCCTGCGGCACTTTAAAGGGGCCGTAATCGGCCATGACCTCGTGAGGCAGGTAGGGCTCCGCAATCCGCACCCCGTTGATGATCAGGTTATTGTTGCGGACCTCCACGGTCTCTCCACCGAAGGCGACCAGCCTCTTGATAAAATCCCGCGAGGGATCGAGCGGATAACGGAACACTATGACATCACCGCGCTGCGGTGGATGAAAGCGGTAGATCAGCATGTTGACGATGATCCGGTCGTTGACAAGCAGCGTCGGTTCCATTGATGCCGAGGGAATGTAGAAAGGCTGGATGATGAACATCCGGAGCAGCGTCGCCAGGACCACGGCCAGGACAACAGACTCCAAAAGGTCCCGCCAGACGGGCGCGTTCCCTGTTTCGCTGGGCTGGGTCAATATTGACTACTTCCTTTCCTTGATGCGGGCGGCCTTGCCAACCCGTTCACGCAGGTAATAGAGCCGCGCCCGCCGGATCCGGCCCCTGCGCACGATCTCGATCTTGTCCAGGCGCGGGGAATGGATCGGGAAGGTCCTCTCGACGCCCACACCATAGGACATCCGGCGTACAGTGAAGGTCTCGCCGAGTCCGCTGCCGCGCCTCCTGATCACAGTGCCCTCAAACACCTGTGTCCTCTCCCGGCTTCCCTCGACCACCTTTACGTGCACCTTCACGGTATCACCGGGCCGGAAAGGCGGTATCTCCTTCTTCATATAATCCTGTTCCACCATTTTGATCGTATCTGCCATAAAATTAGCCTCCTTGAATTCGGAAGTCAGATGCCGGATGCCGGAAGGCAGGCTTGAAGCTTCGCTTCAGGCCGGATAAAGACTCGCATGCTTTCATGTTAGACCTGCATGCTTTAAGTTAGCTTTTTAAATCTTTATCTGACCTCTGACATCTTGCCTCTGACCTCTGTTGCGAGCACCGCCGCTTATTATAGCACAGCAACACCTGATCCACAACATTTGACAGATGACTACCCGCTCTAATGCCCCCGCTTCCTCGAAGCGGTGGAATAAGAGCGGCTACGCCACTGCATTAACTGGGTCTTGGCTTCAGTGGGTCCACTGAAGCCAAGACCCAGTTGAACCAAGGTAAGACCTGGACAATCAGTCTCCCGGCTCGTCAAATAAGGCGTCAATTGCCCGCCGGTCATCCTCGCTCCAGGGGCCCTTGCCGAGCAGGTCCGGACGGCGCAGGAATGTCCGCCTTACCGCCTGATCCCGGCGCCAGCGTTCGATTGCCTGGTGATTGCCGTTCAGGAGAATCTCCGGGACACTCCACTCCCGGAACAGACGTGGGCGGGTGTACTGCGGGTACTCGAGCAGGCCGGCAGTAAACGACTCCTGCTGCAGCGAACCCGGTTCCACCACCCCGTCAACCAGCCGGGCCACACAGTCGACCAGCACGATGGCAGCGGCCTCGCCCCCGGTCAGGATATAGTCCCCGATGGAGATCTCATCGGTCGCCAGGCGCCTCACCCGCTCGTCAACCCCTTCGTAGTGACCGCAGATGATCACCAGGCGCCGCTCCCGCGCCAACTCCTCGGCCTTGGCCTGTCTGAAAGTTTCGCCCTGCGGGGAGAGCAGGACCACCCTGGTCGCCGGTTCCGGAGACAGGGATTCCAGGCAGCGGAACAACGGTTCCGGCTTCAACACCATCCCCGGCCCTCCGCCGAAGGGATAGTCATCCACCTTGTGATGCCTGTCTTCGGAAAACTCTCTGAAGTCCACGATCTTGATGGAGAGCAGCATCCTGTCGCAGGCACGCTTGATAATGCTGTTCTGAAAGGGACCCTCGAACATTTCCGGGAACAGGGTCAGAATACTGATCTCCACAGGCTACTACTCCCTTTACCACGATGACTACCCGCTCTAATGCCCCCGCTTCTCTGAAGCGGTGGAATAAGAGCGGCTACGTCCCTGGATCAACGATTTCTAAGCTTCAGTGGTGGAAGGCAAGACCCCACTGAAGCTAAGAACTCGTTGACAGTAAACCCGGCGGTGGTTCAATGATCATCAATCCCGCCCCCGTGTCGATCTTTTTGACGACCGAGCGGAGCGCAGGCACCAGGTATTCTTCCCCCAAGCCGCCCTTGACCACGTAGACGTCGTTGCCGCCGGTGGTCAGGATTTCCGTGACCTCACCCAGGGCCGACCCACCAACGGTGACCACTTTCAGGCCAACAATTTCGAAGTGATAGTAGGCGCCATCCTGAAGCGGCCACAGTTCCTGCCGTGACACCTGCAACAGGGCGCCGCGGAATTGCCTGGCCTGTTCAACGGAATCGATGCCCTCCAGCTTCAGAACAACGTGGTTCTGTTGAATGACGGCGCTTTCCACGGCTTTTTCCACGAGCGAGTTTCCCAGGCTCAAAAAAACATGCTCTGTGGTCTTGAAGCGCTCCGGAAAATCAGTAAGCGGCATCACCCGTACCTCCCCGCGACAGCCGTGGGGCGCACCGATCTCTCCGATCGTGATGTACTGTTGATCCACCGACCTCACCAATTCTTATGAAAGTATCTCTACCGATATCCTCTTGCCGGTTTTAGCTCCCCGCGCCTTGGCAAGCGTTCTGATCGCCCTGGCGATCTTGCCCTGCTTGCCGATTATTTTACCCATATCCTCGCTGGCAACCCTTACTTCGATCAACACGTTGTTGTCGTCCTCTTGCATGTTGATCTGAACTGCTTCCGGGTTGTCGACGAGAGACTTGGAAAGCAACTCGACTAGCTCCTGCATGTTCATCCCTCCGGCGTCTGTTGCTCTGCTTCGTTTCTGACATGGCGCTTCTGCCAAACACCGGCTTTCTTGAGCAACGCCCTGACAGTGTCGGATGGCTGGGCGCCTTTGGCCAGCCATCCCAGGGCCTTCTCCTCGTTGATCTTGATGACCTCGGGATTGGCTACCGGCTGGTAGTATCCGATCTCCTCGATAAACCGCCCGTCACGGGGTGAACGGGAATCTGCCACCACCACCCTGTAGTACGGGTTCTTCTTTGCTCCGATCCTCTTCAACCTGATCCTCGTCGCCAATACTGTTGCCTCCTTAAAATAAGTGTTGAAAGGGTAATTTGAAGGGTTTTTGCTTGCGTCCGGATTTTCCCTGCGTGTTCTCACCGAGCTGTTTGAACAGCCGGCGGGTTTGCTCGTACTGCTTCAGCAGGCGGTTCACGTCCTGTACCGAGGTGCCGCTGCCCGCGGCAATCCGCTTGCGCCTGCTGCCATTGATGAGGGCGGTATTTTTTCTCTCCTCGGGGGTCATCGACCTGATGATCGCCTCGATATGCCCGAACTCCTTCTCATCGAAGCCCGCCTGGATCTGTCGCAGTTGCTTGACGCCCCCCAGGCCGGGGATCATTCCCAGGACCTCTTCCAGGGGGCCCATCGAACGCACCTGGGTGATCTGCTCCAGGAAATCATCCAGGCTGAATTCCTGTTTTCGCAGCTTGCGCTCGAGGTCGCGGGCTTTTTCCTGGTCGAATGTTGCCTGGGCCTTTTCGATCAGGGTGAGAACGTCACCCATCCCCAGGATCCGGGCTGCCATCCGGTCAGGATAGAAAGGCTCGAGGGCATCCAACTTCTCCCCTACTCCGACAAACTTGATGGGACATCCGGTCACCGCCTTGACGGAAAGGGCGGCGCCGCCCCGGGTATCGCCGTCCAGCTTGGTCATGATGATGCCGGTCAGCCCCAGGTCCTCGTTGAAGCTTCTGGCCACGTTCACGGCATCCTGGCCGGTCATGGAGTCCACCACCAGAAAAATCTCCTGCGGGCTGAGGATCCCTTTCAACTGCGCCAGTTCCTCCATCAACACCGCATCGATGTGCAACCTGCCGGCGGTGTCGACGATGATCAGGTCGCAGCCCTGAGCCCTGGCCTGGTCCCTGCATGCCCTGGCAGTGTCCATGGGGCTGGCGTCCTGACCCAGGCTGAAAAAGGAGATGTCGATCTGCTTTGCCAGGACCTCCAACTGCTTAATGGCCGCCGGGCGGTAGACGTCCACGCCCACCAGCAACGGACGGCGACCCTGTTTCCGGTAGTAGAGGGCCAGCTTTCCGGCAGTGGTAGTCTTTCCGCTTCCCTGCAGACCCGCCAGCATAAACACGGTGGCATCGCCGGTGGTGGTGAGGTTGACCCTGGCCTGTTCGTCGCCCATCAGCCGGGTGAGTTCTTCATTGACGATCTTGATGATCTGTTGAACAGAAGTGAGGCTTGACAGCACCTCGGCCCCCATGCTGCGCTCCCTGATGCGCTGTATAAAATCCTTGACCACGGGCAGGCTCACGTCCGCCTCCAGGAGAGCCAGCCTGACCTCCCGCATGGCCTCGTTGATGTCGCTCTCGGTCAGCTTGCCCTTGCCTTTCAACTTTTTAAAGGTGTTTTGCAGCTTTTCGGCCAGTCCCTCTAGAAACATCAGGACCCCTCTTTCTCTGTTGACCGGGATTTGGGGTTATTCCGGCGACCTGCCAGCAGTCCGAGCTTTTGTTCGTATTTTTCCAGGGCCACCTCGGCCCGCCTTAGAAGATCATAGACCGCCTGCCTGCTCACCTGGCACTCGGAGGCGATCTCCCCCAGGGACAGGTCCTGCTCGTAATAGAGGTGGACCGCCTCCTGCTGCTTGGGAGTCAGGAGCGGCCCGTAAAGATCATACAGTTGTGCAATACGTCCCAACTTGTCCAGAATCATGCGCGCCACCAAGCTGTCAAGGAGTATACCTTAACACCATTGTAAAAAAAAATCGCGGCCGCGTCAAGACCTTCATGTCGCCGCTGCCGCCGCGCCGAGCCCGCTAAAGGAGTTTGCCGTGCATCCTTAACCTCAGGCTACTCGATGCGCCCGTCAAGCAGATGCTTGTAACAGCCGCAACCTGGCGTTTCCGGAAGGGCAGCAACCAGTTCGTGCAAGAGCGAGCGCAGCTTGTCATTGTTTTTGTTGAACACCTCGATCACTGCCTCGTGAGTTACGGCGGTAACATCGGGGTCCCCTTCGAGACCGACGTCGTAGTCGGTGATCAGGGAGATATTGACGAAGCACATGCCAAGCTCGCGGGCCAGGACACACTCCGGGTATTGAGTCATATTGATGACTTCCCAACCCTGGCTTCCGTACCACTTGCTCTCCGCCCTCGTGGAAAAGCGCGGTCCCTGTATGACAACCACCGTACCGGTCTCGTGCACTGTAATACCGAGCGTTTTGGCTTTCAGGGCGGCCAGTTTGCTTAGCTCCGGACAGTAGGGGTCGGCGGTGGAAATATGTGTGGTGACAGGTCCGTCGTAGAAGGTGTCCTTGCGCCCATTAGTGCGGTCGACAAACTGATCGCAGATAACGAAATCGCCCGGTCTGACGTGAGGCTGCAGACTTCCGGCGGCGCACGGCCCGATGACCCGGGTCACTCCCAGTTCCTTCATCGCCCACAGGTTTGCCCGGTAGTTGATCATGTGCGGAGGTATCTGATGCTTCTTTCCGTGCCTCGGTATAAAGGCAACCCGTTTTCCACCGATGGTGGTAAGGGTGACATTGTCGCTCGGAGCGCCATAGGGCGTATCCACTTTTATTTCCTCGATTCCGTCCATATGATAAAATCCGGAGCCTCCGAAAACTCCTATCTCGGCCCGTTTCTCCATTGTTGCGCCTCCTGTTCTTTTGAGTCTCCTAATAGTTTCACTGTAACTACCATGACAGTCCATCACGGCGCCTTGGTCATCACCATCGGAGGCTGACTGGATTCCGCCGGATGCCGGGTGCTCTCCAGACACGTTAAAAGGTGATCATCGAAAAGATATTGTAGCCATTCAATTTTTCCCGGCCATTCAGGTCACTAAGTTCGATGATGAAGGCAAGCTCGACGACGCTGCCGCCCAACTGTTCTACCAGGTCCTTGATAGCTGCCCCCGACCCCCCGGTGGCCATCAGGTCGTCCACAATCAAAACCCTCTGACCGGGCTCGATGGCATCCTTGTGCATCTCGATCACTTCCTTGCTGTACTCGGTTTCATATTCGATCCTGATGGTTTCTGCAGGCAGCTTGCCGGGTTTGCGTACGGGAATCAGGCCCACCTTCAGGGCTGCCGCCAGGGGCGCGGCGAAAAAGTAACCGCGGGACTCGATAGCCACTATGACGTCAATCTCCCTGTCGCGGTACCGGTCGACCAGGGCGTCGATCACCTCGCTAAAGGCCGGACCATCCTTGAGTAAGGTTGTTATGTCCTTAAAAAGGATGCCCTGAATGGGGAAGTCAGGTATGTCCCGGATTTTACACTTTAAATGGTCATATGCACCTGGCATGAACCGACACCTCTCCTCTACGATAATTATTGGGGCAATCCCGGTGGCGCGGGACACTGTGTTTAATTCTTTTTTACCTGTCGCCTTCCTGCTTTTATAATGATTATTTTGTAAGTTTCTCCGCCCGTCTTTCTACCTCGTTCCGGACTGTCTCCTCGTCAACGGTGAGCATTTTTCGATTTTCCATCACCGGCCGGCCGTCGATGATCACGGTGTCCACATCGCTCCCCCGGGCGGAATAGACCATCTGCGCCACCAGCTTATGCCTGGGACAGAGGTGCGCCTGGTTCAGATCGACCAGGATCAGGTCGGCCTTGTAGCCGGGTTTGAGCATCCCGACCTCTTTCTCCAGGCCAAGCGCCCGTGCGCCGTCCCCGGTAGCCATCATCAGCGCCTCACAGGCAGGCAATGCCCGGGCGTCCTGGTTGACCAGCTTGTGCAGCAGCGCCGCCGAGCGCATTTCTTCGAACATATCGAGGTTGTTGTTGCTGGCCGCACCATCCGTTCCTAGTCCCACCGTGATCCCGGCCCTGCGCATCGCCACCACGGGAGCGGCGCCGCTGGCCAGCTTCATATTGCTTTCTGGATTATGGGCAACCGCAGCCTTGCCTTCCGCCAGCAGGGCGATATCGTCCTCCGTCAGGTGGACGCAGTGGGCCGCCAGCACCGGGAACCGGAATGCCCCAAGGTCATTCAGGTATTTTACCGGTGTTTTTCCGTATTTGTTCTTTATCTGCTCCACCTCACCGGCGGTCTCGGCAACGTGGATATGGATGCCCACCCGGTACTCCGCGGCAAGCTGCAGCACCCTCTCCATGTATGCCGGAGGGCAGGTGTAGGGGGCGTGTGGGCCGAGCCAGACAGTTATCCGGCCTCCGGCGCCACCCTGCCACTGTTCGATCAGGCTGCGGCTTTCCTCTAGGCCGCGTTCTACCGAGGGGCCAACACCCTTCATGCCCCTGGCCAGCACCGCCCGGATACCGGTTTCGGCAACCGCCCTGGCCACCTCTTCCATAAAAATGTACTGGTCATTGAAGGTAGTGGTTCCGGACTTGACCATCTCGATGATCGCCAGCAGTGTTGCCCAGTAAACATCCTCTCCGGTGAACTTGTCCTCCACCGGCCAGATCTTGGTTTCCAGCCATTCCATCAAGGGAAGGTCATCGGCATAACCCCGCAGCAGGGTCATGGCGGCGTGGGTGTGGCAATTGATCATGCCGGGCAGGCAGAGGCGGTCGCTGCCTTCAATCACCCGTTCAGGCTTCCATCCGGCAGGCGCCTGACCCGCGGCGCCGACCTGCAGCAGCCGGTCTCCATCAATGGCGATATCCCCCCGGTCAACCTGATCCCGGTTGTCCGTCAGTATGTAGCAGTCTTTAATCAGGATATTCATCATGCTAGGCGCAGAAGAATCCCGTCTACAGGCGGAGAAGGAATGCGCCGTTCCTCCTTTCACAAAGCAGAGCGCTTGCTATTCGAGCTATCTTAGACCCCAGGTGATTGCGTCCTCCACGCACTGTCGAAGTCCGGAGGATCATGTTCAGACAATGTTAACAAACACTGTCTATTGGCGCGTTCGGTTAAGTCTTGTGTCGCTTTTCAGGTCCCTGACTGCCATGATGACAGATATTGAATTTGCTCCGGAGTCAATTCATCGATCTCGATCCCCATAGATTTCAGCTTGAGCCCGGCAATGGCCAAGTCTATTTCACGCGGCAATACATGAACCTTTGTTTCCAACTGGGCGGCGTTTTTAACCAGATACTCGGTTCCTAAGGCCTGATTCGCAAAACTCATATCCATGACCACCGCCGGATGACCTTCGGCCGCCGACAGATTCAATAGTCTTCCCTCAGCCAGAAGAAAGATGCGTCGTCCATCGTCTAAGACATATTCGACGACATAGTCACGGACGGTACGCCTTGACCGGGCCATGCTTTCCAGTGCGACGATATTGATCTCATCGTTAAAATGACCGGAGTTGGCTACTATCAGTCCATTCTTGGCCATAGTAAAATGCGCTTGGTCAACTACATTTAAGTCACCGGTTACTGTGATAATTATATCGGCAAAGGGCATGGCCTGCTCCAGTTTCATCACCCGGAAACCGTCCATTACGGCTTCAATGGCTTTGATCGGATCAACCTCGGTCACAATAACATTAGCACCCATTCCCTTTGCCCGCATGGCCAGACCTTTACCGCACCAGCCATAGCCGCAAACGACGAAGTTTGTGCCGCAGATCAAGACATTGGTGGCCCGTAATAATCCGTCGATCGTACTTTGCCCGGTCCCATAGCGATTGTCGAAAAAGTGCTTAGTTTCAGACTCATTGACTGCAATTATGGGAAACCTGAGGGCATTATCACGTTCCATGCTCTTTAACCGAATAACCCCGGTGGTTGTTTCCTCTGTTCCCCCAATTACATTTTGAAGAATAGTGTCAGCGTATTGCTGGTGAAGCAGTCCGACCAGATCGGCCCCATCATCCTGAGTGAGGTCCGGATGATGTTCAATCGCAGCCACCAGATGCTGATAATAGGTCTCCCGGTCTTCCCCTTTAATAGCAAAGACCGGGATTCCGTAATCGGTCACCAGGGTAGCCGCCACATCATCCTGAGTGGATAGTGGATTGGAAGCACACAAGACGATGTCGGCCCCGCCTTCTTGAAGCGTTCGGACCAGATTGGCTGTCTCGGTAGTAACATGTAAGCAGCAAGATAACTTTTTCCCGGCTAACGGCCTCTCCCTCCCGAACCTCTCCCTGATAGACTTTAAAACCGGCATCTGGTTGTCGGCCCATTCCACCCGAAGCTTTCCTTTTGATGCAAGCGACGTATCTTTGATATCAAACCGCAAGTCATGACCCTCCTTAATGAATTTGTAATTCAACTAATCTTTTAGTCAGCGCTCCCTTACAAAGCACGTTGGAGCATTTACCTGCTCAACATTCATCCTCTCCTCAGTCACTGCCTTGCACCAGTGCCGGGCTGGCCGTAGTTCTGCAAGAAACCCCGCCTCAACTCCTGCACCTCTTGCTCATCCAGCGGATGGGGCGAACCGGAAAGTTTCGCCCACAGAAACACCTGGGCGGATTTCTCCACCACCTGGCAGACGGTGAGGGCATCCCGCAGGGTGTGCCCCACTCCCACCAGCCCGTGGTTGGCAAGCAACACTGCGGCTCTGCCCTGAAGGGCATCCACCGCCCCTTCCGCCAGGTCTGCCGACCCCGGAGCGGCATAAGGCGCCACCCTGACGCTTCCCCCCACCAGTTGTGCCATCTCCTCCAGCAACGGCGGAATCTCGGCCCTGTTTACCGCAAAAACCGCGGCGTAGGGGCTGTGGGTGTGCACGATCGCCCCCACGTCAGGTCGCCTCCGGTAGATCGCCACGTGCAGCGGAGTCTCCGTAGAAGGACACAGTCTGCCGCTGCAGGACCCGGTTTGCAGATTGACCGTTACCAGGTCCTCGGGCAGCAGTTCATTATAGGGAACTCCGCTCGGCGTGATCTGAAAACTTTCCGGTGCACAGCGCCGGCTGACATTGCCCCAGGTGCCGACCACCAGCCCGGTTGACACCATCACCCGGCAGGTGGCCACGATCTCCCCAGCCATACCGGCAGTATCGACATCATCCCTCATCACCTGTTACCTCCGCGACAAAGCCGGTGTCCGGACCTTGTTAAACTCGTTGTTGGCAACTGCACTTCAGCACTTCCTCGATCTCGATCAGTTCGTGGAGCGAAGTATCCTGGGCTTCGGCGATCTTTCCCAGATTGCAGAGCATATTTTTTATCACGATGACTACCCGCTCTAATACCCCCGCTTCTTTAAGCGGTGGGATAAGAGCGGCTACGTCCCTTGGAAATAGATTATTAAACCCCTAGCCGGTTTTGGTATTCCTGGGGATTATTAAATATCCCCAGTTCTGTGATATAACCGGATACCAGCGTATGGGGCGTCACATCGAACGAGGGGTTCAGGACGGGGGCGTCCGGCGTGGATACAAGATGGCCCTTGATTGACCGGACCTCTTCCGGCGCCCGCATCTCCACCGGTATCTCCTTTCCCTCCCTGAGCTTGAGGTCAAAGGTGGAAATGGGAGCGGCCACGTAGAAGGGGCGGTGGTGATGGGAGGCCAGGACTGCCATGCCGTAAGTGCCGATCTTGTTGGCAAAATCTCCGTTGGCCACAATCCGGTCGGCGCCGACGATCACCAGATCGACCATCCCCCGCGAGAACAGGTAGCCGGCCATGTTATCGGTGATCAGGGTGAAGGGAATGCCGGCCTGCTCCAGTTCCCAGGCTGTTAGCCGGGCGCCCTGCAGCAGCGGACGGGTTTCCGGCACGTAGACATGGATCTCCTTGCCAGACTGGTGGGCACAGAAGATCACTCCCAGGGCGGTGCCGGATCCTGCCGTCGCCAGGGCGCCGGTGTTGCAGTAGGTCAACAGGCGGGCCCGCTCCGGAATGATCTGGTTCCCAAAGGTCGCCAGCCGGCGATCCTGGTCCTTCTGGTCATCCAGCAACTGCTGGGCGCCTGTCAGCAATACCGCCCTGACCTGCGCCAGATCGGCATCTTTGACCGTTTGGAACAGTTCGGCCATCCGGTCCAGCGCCCAGGCCAGGTTCACGGCCGTCGGCCGGGTCGCCAGCAACTCCCGGGCGGCCTGCTCCATGTGCCGCTCCAGGTCCTGGCCGCCGGGTTCATAATTGACTGCCGCCAGGAGATATCCAAAAGCGGCCGCAACCCCGATCGCCGGCGCTCCCCGTACCCGCAACCCGGCGATCGCCTCGGCCACCTCCCGGTAATGCCGGCAGGAACAATACTCCACCTCATCGGGCAGCCTGGTCTGATCAAGCAATATCAGGCTGTTGTCTTCCCAGCGCAACACATCCATCGAAGATCCACCCTTCCAACATCCAGCGGCCAGCCATTATTCTAATGAGCCGAGTTCCCTGGCCGCCTGAGAGCAACTGCAGGGCCGGGACTCGCTGACGTTTTCCAATACCGAAAAGATAATCCGGCGCAGCACCCCCTGGGCCTTGTCCATGGCGGCAACGACCTCATGGTGGGACAGCGGCCGGGTGGAGATGCCTGCCGCAAAGTTCGTGACCAGGGCGATAGTGGCATAGCAGAGAGCCGCCTCTCTGGCCAGTACCACCTCGGGAACGCTGGTCATACCGATCACATCGCCCCCCAGGCTGCGGAACATCCTGATCTCCGCCGGAGTCTCGTAGCGAGGCCCTTCCGTGCACACGTAAGTGCCCCCGTTATGCAGGCGTACCTGGATCCTGCCGGCTGACTGGCAGATCTCCTCGCGCAGGCTGGGGCAATACGGGGTGGTGACATCCACGTGCAGCACCCCATCCCCGTTGCCCTCAAAAAAGGTTTGGACCCTGCTCTTGGTAAAATCCAGGAACTGATCGACCAGTACGATCTCACCCGGTTTCAGGTCCTTCTGCAGCGATCCCACTGCGGCAGTGGCGATCACCTTCTCCGCCCCGATCTCCCGCAGTGCCCAGATGTTGGCCCGGTAGTTCACCAGATGGGGGGGAACAGTGTGCCTGGCGCCATGCCTGGGCAGAAACACCACCTCCCGCCCCTGATAGGCGCCCGTTTTGAGGCTTACCGCGCCATAAGGGGTCGAGGTGGTGAGGTCCTTTTCTTCGTTGAATAGCCCGGCCTCATAGAAACCGGTGCCCCCGATGATGCCAATTTTCATCCTGCTGTTTCCTCCTCGTAGTGCAGGTGGCAGCACTCCTTGCGGCGCGCCCAAAGCCCCCTTATCCTGGTACTCGATCCGGTTTTTCACCCGCGCCGCGCCTAGAGGTGATGCCGGATACCGCGCCCGGTGCTCATGATATTTGCTACGTTCACCAAAGCTAGCTTTCAGAGTCCTCCTCACCGAAAAGCGCCGCCAGAAACTCCTCTCCCGAAAAATCCTTCAGGTCTTCGTTGCCCTCTCCCACTCCCACCAGTTTTACCGGAATGCCGAGCTCTTCCTTGATGGCCAGGACGATTCCGCCCTTGGCCGTGCCGTCCAGCTTCGCCAGCACGATGCCGGTCACCTCGGTGGCGTCCCTGAACAGTTCCGCCTGCCGGATGGCATTCTGGCCTGTGGTGGCGTCCAGCACCAACAAGACCTCGTGGGGCGCCCCAGGCATTTCCCGTGAGATAATTCTCCTGATCTTGCGAAGCTCCTCCATCAGGTTCGATTTCGTATGCAAACGCCCTGCCGTGTCGATGATCAGGAGATCGACGCCTCTCTTGACAGCCGCCTGAATAGCGTCAAACACTACTGCGGCAGGATCCGAACCGGCCTGGTGCTTCACCAGGTCAACGCCGGTGCGGCTGCTCCAGACCTCCAACTGCTCGATGGCTGCCGCCCGGAAGGTATCGCCCGCAGCCAGCAGGACCCTCTTCCTTTCTTTATTAAAACGATAGGCCAGCTTCCCGATGGTGGTCGTCTTCCCCACTCCGTTGACACCGACCACCAGGTAGACCGTCGGCCCCTGGCTGTTGATGCACAGGGGGACCCGTTCCCCCAGGATCTCTCCCATTTTGGAGCGCAGCAGGCCTTTCAACTGGCTCGCATCGTTCAGCCCCTGCCTTTTAGCCTCGCTTCTGAGCCCGGCGATCAGGCGCGACGTCGCCGCCACTCCTACGTCTGCCTGCAGCATGATCGCCTCCAGTTCTTCGAAGAGGTCCTCGTCGATCTTGCGGGTGACCGCCACCAACTGGTTTACCTTGTCGACGAAATTGTTGCGTGTTTTAGTCAGGCTTTCCTTGAGTTTCGAAAAAAATGCCACCATTGCTTCATCCTCTTTTTCACCAATTGTAACCATTTTATAACAATTAAAAATGCCTACTCAACCCTCTAAGCTGGCACCCGCATCTTGCTTTTTCCTCCCACTTCCAACTTCCTCCGCATCCGGGCTTACAGCCCGGCCTGAACGCCGGCTCGAGGCTGGCGCCCTCCGCATCCGGGCTACGCCCGGCCTGAAGAATGCGGAGCACAGGTCGGCTGAAAGCCCGCCGGCACACCGGGAATGCGGAGTACATCACCTCACACCTCTCATTTCCACCGCCACCAGCTTGGAGATCCCCGGCTCTTCCATGGTGATGCCGTACAGAGTGTCCGCCACCTGCATCGTCCGTGGGCGGTGGGAGATGAGAATGATCTGGGCCTTTTCGGCCATCTTGCACAAGAAATCCGCAAAGCGGACCAGGTTGGACTCGTCAAGGAACGCCTCGATCTCGTCCAGGAAATAGAATGGGCTCGGGCGCGTCTGAAGCAGCGCGAAAAGAAAGGAGATCCCCGTCAGGGCTTTCTCGCCTCCGGAAAGGAGGGACAGGTGGCGCGGTTTTTTCCCGGGGGGTAGCACTCTCACATCTATGCCCGCAGTCATCAGGTCCTTCTCGTCGGTCAGGAACAGTTCCCCCGTGCCGCCGTCAAACAGGGCGGCAAATACCGTCTCGAAGTTCTGCCTAACCTCTGCGAACAACTGGCGGAAGCGGCTTGCCACTATCTGGTCCATCTCCCTGATCACACCCTGCAGAGCCTTCCGCCCATCCTCCATATCCTCCCTCTGCTCCATCAGAAAACTATGTCTTTCCACCAGGGCTGCATATTCTCCCGGGGCGGCAAAATTGATCTCGCCGAAGCTCCCCAGCCTGTCCTTGAGGGAGGCAACCTGCTCCTTTATGCCGATCTCCTCCTGGCGCTCCAACTCGGGAGCGCCAGGCGCCTGGTCCAGGTCCAACTCCAACTCCAGTGCCCTGGCCCTGACCTCATCCAGTTGTTCTTCCAGGTGCCGCACCTGCGCCTCCAGGCTGTGCACCTTCTGCTCACGCTGCCAACCGAGGTGTTTGATCCGCAAATATCTTTTTTCCTTGGCGTGAAAATAGCTTTCCTTGGCGTCGGCCTGCTTTCTTCTGAGGCCCAGATCTGATTCGATAGCCGTTTTTCTGCCCTCAAGAGCATTCAGTCGCTTTCGACAGTGCTCTTTCTGCTCCTCGTAGCCGTTCATCTCATCAAGCAGATCGGCCAGGGCGGCCTCGACCTGGGCGCGCTCCCGCTGCTGCTCTCCGATCAGGTTGTTTTCCTGCTGGGCTTTCTGCTCGAGGTACTTGATCTCCTGGTTCAGCGAGACCAGGCGCACCCTGCTTTCAGACAACTGTCCGTTCAACCGGCGCAGGCTTTCATCACAGTCTTTCCTCTCCTGCTCTATCTGAACTCGCCGTTGTTCCAGCTCACTCTCGCTCTCCAGCACCCTGGCCAGATCATGCCCGGACCGCTCGATCTCCTGGTCGAGATCACCCCGGCGGTAGTTCTCCTCGTTGCTCTCCAGCAGCCATTCCTGTGCGTATTCATGGAGCCGCTGCAACTCCCGGTTCCAGGAGGATATGGCCTGTTCCAAGTCGCTCTGCTCTTTTTCCAGGGAACGCCCCGTTGTTTCCAGTTCTCTGATCCTGGCCGCGATCGAGTTCTGCTCCCCGGTCAGTGCAGCACGCTTCTGTTCCAGCGCATCCAGCGCCTGCTGCCCGCGGCTCTGATCTTCGGACAACTGCGCGATCTCCCGTCTACGCCTGATCGCAAACTGCGCCGGCTGGTCCTCCCGACCACCGGTGATCAGGCCACCCGGTTGAATCAGGTCTCCATCCAGCGTCACTACACGCACCCGGTAATAGTTGGATTCTGCAAACTGCCGGGCATCCTTCAGGCTCATGGCGAAAAAGGTGCGTCCCAGCAAAAATTCGGCCACATTCCGGTACTCATCCCCACAGCTTACAAGTTCGGCGCCGCGCCCCAGGATCTCGGCGCCGTGAACGTACCTGGGCGCTCGCTCCTTTTCCATCCAACGCTGCAGCGCAGTCAACGGCAAAAAGCTGGCCCTGCCGAACTCCTGCTTTTTCAAAAAGACCAGGGCCTGCTGGGCAACTTCCGGCGAGTCGCAGACAAAGTAGTGGGCTGCCCGTCCCAGGGCGGTATAGAGCGCTGTTTCATACTCCCGGGAGATCGTGAACAACTCCTCGACCATGCCGAGGATTCTGCTGCAGAAGGCCTCGCCCCTGGCCCGGGCCTGGAGGATCGCCCTGACTCCTCTCTGGTAGCCGTCCCTGTTTTTTTCCGACTCCTGGATCATCTGCAGGCGGGTCTTGCAGCGCTCGTTCTCCTGGACCTGTTTCTGGATCGCCGGCACGATCTGCTCCCGCTCCCTGCTGATGCCGGCCGCTCTCTGCCGTGCCTGTTCCAGTTCCGAAGCGTTCTCTGCCAGCGAATCAGTTTTTATCTTCAGCAACCGGCTTTTTTCCCCGATCTGTTCCCTGATCTGGTCTATCCTGCCAGCGTTTTCCGCAGACTTCTGCCCGAGGTTTTCCTGCTGTCTGCGGGCAGCCTCTTTCTTGTTCTGAAACTCCTTGACCTGGCTGGCCAGCAGGGTTTTCTGGTGGAGCACCTCAAAAAGCTCTCCGTTGTTTTTCTCCCATTCACTATTGAGCCGCTGCCTGGTCTTTTCTCCTTCTTCCAGGGCCTGTTCCAACTCCAGGCAGCGCTGCTCGGCCAGCACCTTCTGATCACGGCACTGCTTGTCCTGACTGGCAATCTGCTGCATCTCCGAAGCGATCTCCTGATCTTTCCGGGCGATCACCTGCAGCCGGCCCCTCAATTCCGCCTGGCGCGACAGGGAGGATGAATATTTTTCTTCCAACCGGGCAAATTCGACCTGCGCCTCCTGAAGCTGCTGCCGGACCTGACCGGCCTCCTGCTCGCGGGCGGCGAGCCGCTCCTTTCGCTCCCTGAGCCCCTCTTCCAGGTCCTTCAGTTCACCCGCCATCAGGTCGGCCTTGGTCAGGGCTGTTTCCTTGCCGGCCTGCAAATCCTCGATGGTTGCCGCAATCGCCTTCTTTTTAGCCATCGCTTTGGCAAACTGGCTCCCGACCAGCCTCGCTTCCAGCCCTTTCAGCCTCTCCTGGCTCTCGTTGTATTGATTGGCGATCCTGGCCTGTTCAGCCAGCGGCGCCAACTGCCGGTCCAGTTCATGAACAACATCCTGGAGCCTTACCAGCACTCCTTCAGTTTCTTCCAGCTTGTTGACCGCATCAGCCTTGCGCTGCCGGTACTTGCTAATCCCTGCCAGCTCCTCCAGGTTAAGCCGCCGCTCTTCGGGTCTCTGGGAGATGAATTCCTCGATCCGGCCCTGGGCAACAATCGAAAAAGCCGCTCTGCTGATACCGCAGGCTAAAAAAAGCTCCTGGATATCACGCAGGCGGCAGGGCATCTTGTTGATAAAATACTCTCCCTCGCCGGATCTGTATACCCGGCGGGAAACGGAGACCTCATCGTACTCCAGGGGCAGGACGCCCTGGCTGTTATTGAACGTCAGGGTGACTTCCGCCATCCCATATGACCGGCGCCGGGAAGTTCCCGCAAAGATCACGTCCTCCATCCGGTAGCCCCTGAGCGCCCTGACATTCTGCTCGCCCAATACCCACTGCACAGCCTCGGTGAGGTTGCTCTTGCCGCACCCGTTGGGACCTACTATTGCCGTGATCCCGGGCGCCAGATCGATCTCCACCCGCTCTGCAAAAGACTTGAAACCTTGGATTTCAATGCGTTTTAAAAACATGATGGACTCTTCTATCTTGGTTCCACAATAAATTTGATGGCGGTCCGTTCTTCCCCGTCGATAGAAATCTCTACAAAAGCCGGAACAGAAACCAGGTCAATCCCGCTTGGCGCGATAAATCCCCTGGCTATAGCGATCGCTTTCACGGCCTGGTTGACCGCTCCGGCGCCAACAGCCTGCACCTCGGCGGTACCTCTCTCCCTCAGCACGGCGGTCAGGGCGCCGGCAACGGATTTCGGGTTTGATTGGGCAGATACTTTGAGCACTTCCACCATCTTTTCCCCCTCTAGTGCGCATTAACTGTAGTAAATATACTGGCTCGTATCAAATATATTTCGACCATTAGCTAAAAATTCCTGCCGGAATTGAGAAGAGAGATGCGGAAGCTTCAGAGATTGCCCTTATATTTTAGCAATTTTAAAGCGTTCCTGGCGGCCTGTTGTTCCGCCTCCTTTTTGGACTTCCCGTTGCCACTGCCCAGCATCTTTCCGTTCCAGAGCACCCCGGCGGTAAAGTGCTTGTCATGGTCGGGACCGGCCTCATCGATGATACAATAAGCCAGGGTATCCCCTCCCCGCTGCTGAACCACCTCCTGGAGAGCGGTTTTATAATCCCGGCCGCTGTCCCGGGCAGTGTTCAGCATCTCCTCACCCAACAGCAGCAGCAGAAACCGGCGGGCCTGCGGCCATCCCTGATCAAGAAATACAGCACCCGTCAGGGCTTCCAGGGCATCTGCCAGGACCGAAGCCCGCTGCCGGCCACCTGACAGCTCTTCTCCACGGCCCAACCGCAAATAAGTGCCCAGGTCCAACTGTCTCGCCATCCTGGCCAGGGTCGATTCACAGACCACTGCCGCCCTCATCCTGGTCAACTGGCCTTCAGGCTCGTCCGGAAAGCGATGATAAAAATATTCGGCGACTACCAGGCCCAACACGGCATCGCCCAAGAATTCCAGCCTCTGGTTGTGATTATTGGCCTGTGGATGCTCGGCCAGATAGGATGGGTGGGTGAGAGCGGTGAGCAGCAGTTCCGGATCGTTGAATGAAACAGCGGTCGTCTGCTGCAACTCGTCGAGCATTGCCTGCTCCTGCTTGGATCTGTGCGAACTCGTCATTAATAACTGGCACCAACCTCGAGGTTCGATATTCGAGATGCGAAGTTTGAAGGGCTACTCGAGTGGGTTCAACCCTCAAATTTTTTTAAGACCAGCACGCCGTTATGTCCACCAAAACCGAAAGAGTTGGAGACCGCCACCCTGACCGGACATTGGCGGGCCTGGTTGGGCACGTAGTCCAGATCACACTCCAAGTCCGGTTGCTCATAATTGATGGTTGGAGGCACCCAGCCCGTGCTGATGGACAGGGCGCAGGCGATAGCCTCAAGGGCGCCCGCGGCGCCCAAGGAATGCCCGATCATGGACTTGATGGAGCTGACCGGCGTCCTATAGGCGTGATCCCCAAGCACCTTTTTAATGGCCATGGTTTCGATCTTGTCGTTGAGTCCTGTGGACGTGCCGTGAGCGTTGATGTAATCCACCTGATCAGGAGAGATCCCGGCGTCTTCCAGGGCAATCCGGATCGCCCTGGCCGCCTCGGCGCCCTCGGGCTCGGGGGCGGTGATATGATAGCCGTCGGCGGTGCAGCCATAACCGGCCACCTCGCCATAGATCCGGGCGCCTCTCGCTGAAGCATGTCCGAGGGTCTCCAGCACCATGACCCCGGCTCCCTCGCTGATCACAAACCCATCCCTGTTCCTGTCAAAGGGACGGCTGGCGCGCTGCGGCTCGTCGTTGTTGGTGCTCATCGCTTTCATGGAGCAGAATCCCGCCATGGCGACGGGCACGATCGGAGCTTCGGCGCCTCCCGCCAGGATCACCTCCGCCGCTCCCCGCCGGAGCATCAGGTAAGCCTCCCCGATGGCGTTGGTGCCCGATGCGCAGGCCGTCACCACAGTGATGTTGGGCCCCTTCAGCCCCAAGCTGATGGCAATCTGGCCGGCCGCCATGTTGCTGATGATCATCGGGATGAACAGGGGGCTGATACGGTTGGGCCCCTTGGTAAGCAAGATGTTGTGCTGATCGCAGAGGGTTTCGATGCCACCGATCCCGGAGCCCATCACCACCCCGATGTCTTCCGGATTCTCTTTGTCTATCTCCAGTGCTGCATCTCCCACTGCCAGCTTGGCTGCAGCAACACCGAACTGGGCGAAACGGTCCATTCTCCTGATCTCTTTCCGGTCTAAAAACTGCTCAGGTGCAAAATCCTTGAGCTCTCCGGCGATCTTGCTGTCAAATGAGGACGTATCGAACCGTGTCACGGGGCCTATCCCGGACTTGCCCTGCAGGAGCGCTTTCCAATAATCCTCTTTCCCGATCCCGATAGGAGACAGCACGCCCAGACCGGTAATCACGACTCGCTGCTTGTTCTCAGGCAACATTATATAATCCTTTCACCATTCTGGCTGTGGGCCGTTCTCGTCCTAGCTGTTGGCCTTGATATATTCAACTGCTGCCCCTACGGTCAGGATTTTTTCGGCATCCTCGTCAGGTATTTCCATGCCGAACGTCTCTTCCAGCGCCATAATAAGTTCCACTATGTCTAGGGAATCAGCATTCAGCGCCTCGAATGAGGTCTCCAGCGCCACCGCGTTCTCCTCGACGCCTAGCTGCTCAACAATGATCGACCGTACTTTCTCGAAGATTGCCTGATCACTCAAATCAGCCATTCACCTATCACCTCCTATCTCAAAAATTTAAGATATCTTGTCTCACTAATTTAAGATATCTTGCGAGAGCATGCTCAGATAGCCATGCCTCCATCCACGTGCAGGACCTGCCCTGTTATATAATCTGCACCCGGCGATACTAAAAATACCACCGCTCCGGCAACATCCTCCGGTGTTCCGATGCGCCCCAGCGGTATCCTGCCCTGCAGTTCCTCCCGGGCCTGGGGTGAGATCCGGTCCGTCATCTCTGTCCTGATGTAGCCCGGGGCGACGGCGTTGACGTTGATGCCCCGGCTGGCCACCTCTCGCGCCACACACTTGGTGAAGCCGATGATCCCGGCCTTAGAGGCGCCATAGTTTGCCTGCCCGGCATTCCCGGTCACCCCGACCACCGAGGCGAGGCTCACCACGCGCCCCCAACGGCTTTTCAGCATCCATTTCAGGGCGGACCGGGTGCAGTAAAAAACGCCGTTCAGGTTGGTGGCCAAAACCGCCTCCCAGTCCTGGTCCTTCATTCGCAGCAGTAACTGATCCCTGGTGATGCCGGCGTTGTTGATCAGTATATCCAACGACCCACTGCGCTTGACGACTGCATCCACCATCTCTTCGACGTCTGATTTCTTGCTCACGTCAGCAGCAACAGAAAAAGCCCTGCCGCCAGCCTTTTCAATCTCTTCAACCACGAGGGCCGCCTGGTCGGACTGCCCCGGGTAGTAGTTGACTGCAACCACGGCGCCGTGCTTTGCCACAGTCAGAGCTATGGCTCGCCCGATTCCCTGGGAGGCGCCGGTGACAAGCGCAACCCGATTTTCTAAAAACATTTTAAACAGTCCCTCTCATTTGCGCAAGCACCTTTTCCAGCGTTTTTTCGTCCTCGACATGGTCCACCCGGCACTCTGGCAGGATTCTTTTGATCAGTCCGGACAGCACCTGGCCGGGGCCAACTTCCAAAAAGTCTTTGAACCCTTCAGTTGCCAGTCTTTTTACCGATTCCACCCAGAGCACCGGCGAGCTTACCTGGTCAGCCAACAGATCCTTGATGGCGCCCGGGCTCTTTACCACCTCCCCGGAGGCGTTCATCACCAGGATGACTCTGGGAGTGGAGAAGGTATAGCCCTGCAGAAACAGCCTCAGGTCCTCGCTAACGCCAGCCATCAATGAGGTGTGAAAGGCACCGCTTACCGCCAGGGTGACGACTTTTCTGGCGCCCCTGCGGCGGGCCTCGGCGATGGCCTCATCTAAAGCCGCCCTCTCGCCGGAGATCACGATCTGGTTGGGAGCGTTGAAATTTGCTGGCTGCACCACTCCCTTGGCCCTTGCCGCCAGGCATATTTCCAGCGCCACCTCCTGCTCCAGGCCGATCACGGCAGCCATTCCCCCCAATCCGGAGGCAGCCGCCCGGTCCATCAACTCCGCCCGTCTGATCACGATCTCCAGGGCCGCGGTGAAGGGCAGCACCCCGGCGGCGACCAGGGCCGCATATTCTCCCAGGCTGTGGCCTGCGGCGGCCTGGCAGGTAACGCCGGACTCCTGCAGCACTCTCATGATGGCGATGCTTGCCGTAAGAACCGCGGGCTGGGTATACTTGGTCCGGCTCAACATCTCCGCCGGCCCCTCGGCGCAGAGCTGCAACAACTGGTACCCGGCAACCTGCCCGGCCTGCTCGAAAACTTCGGCCGCCGCCCGGTACCGCCGGGCCAGTTCCACACCCATGCCCACATACTGGGACCCCTGTCCCGGAAAGACGAGCGCCAAACCTAGTGATGAGTGCTGAGTGCTGAGTGCTGAGTTGCTCAATGCCTGTGATGAGTGCTGAGTGCTGAGTGCTGAGTTATTGCTCATTTTACGTCACGTCTCCTTACAACGGAAACTATAAGTCCACCGCTAATGCGTCCGTCCCTTTTATCAGGTTCATCAACTTACCGAAATGCTGTTCGTCTAAATATCCAGCATTCAAGGCTTTTCACCCATTACTCATCACTCATCACTCATTACTCATTACTACCATCTTATTGTGCAGGCCGCCCAGGTCAATCCCGCCCCGAATGTCGACAGCACAACCACCGACCCATCCTGCAGCAGGCCCTGATCCACGGCCTCGGCCAGGGCCACGGGGCAGGTGGCGCCTGAGAAGTTGCCGTACTTCTCAATATTGACAAATACCTTGGACTTTGGCAGCCCCAGCCTCCGGCGCGCCGCCTCGATAATCCTCAGGTTCGCCTGGTGGGGGATCAGCAGATCGATGTCAGCGGCAGTGAGTCCGGCGCGGCTCAGGCTTTCCAGGGCGGCCTCAGGCATCGCCCGCACCGCGAACTTGAACACCTCGAGGCCGTTCATGTGAATGGTGTGCAGGTGATTGGCAACGCTCTCGTGAGAGGCCGGGCAACGGGAGCCGCCTGCGGGCAAGTTCAACAACTCCGCCCCGGCTCCGTCGCTGCCCAGGACGAAGGAAAGAAAGCCCCGGCCCTCTGGGCCCGGCTGCAGCACCGCTGCTCCGGCGCCATCGCCGAACAGGACGCAGGTGTTGCGGTCCTCCCAGTTGACGATCTTGCTCAGGGTATCTGCAGCGATCACCAGGACGCAGTCATAGGTTCCGGTGGCAATGAACTGGGAGCCGACGGCGCAGGCGTAGATGAACTGCGGGCAGGCCGCCTCCAGGTCAAAACAGGCCGCCCGCCTGGCGCCTAGGGCTGCCTGTACCAGGCAGGCCGTAGCCGGAAAAAACATGTCCGGGGTCACCGTGGCCACAATGATCAGGTCGACCTGCTCCGGCGCCATTCCGGCGTTGGCCAGGGCTTGCCTGGCCGCCGGGATGGCCAGGCTGGAGGTCGGCTCGTCCGGCCCGGTGATGTAGCGCTCTTTAATACCGGTCCTGGTGGTGATCCATTCATCCGAAGTGTCCACCATCTTTTCCAGATCGGCGTTGGTCAGTTTGCGCCGGGGAAAAAACTTGCCCAACCCCGTGATCCGTACCGGCCTCAAGCCTTCAGGCTTCATGACCCTGTTTCCACCCCCTCTGCAAGGATTCGACAAGGTTCTCTTGTACCGCTTTAGCTGTATAGCGGACAGCATTTTGAATGGCGCGGGCGCGGGAGGAGCCATGACAGATGACGCTCAACCCGTTGACGCCGAGCAGAGGCGCTCCCCCGTATTCTGTATAGTCCATCTTGCGAAAAAGGTCACTAAAGGCTGGCTTCACCAACATACCGCCAAGCATCCGCAGGGGGTTCCGCTTCAACTCATCCCTGATCATCCCGGTGAGGGTGGAGACGATCCCCTCGGCCAGCTTCAGGGCAATGTTGCCGACAAAGCCGTCGCAGGCGATCACGTCCACGTCGGCGGTTAAGAACTCCCGCCCCTCGATATTGCCGGCAAAGCACAGATCCCTCGCTGCGGCCAGGGTTTGGTGGGCCTCGATGACCGCCTCGGTTCCCTTGGTGGCCTCGCTGCCCACGCTGAGCAGGGCGACCCTGGGGTTGCCGATACCCAGCACCTGCCTGGCGTAATGGCTGCCCAGGCAGGCGAACTGCACCAGGTGGCTGGCCTTGACATCGACGTTCGCCCCTGAATCGATCAGCACTTTGGGCCCCTTGGGAGACGGAAAAACGGTGGCGATTCCCGGGCGCTCGATGCCGGGCAGCCTTCCGAATTCAAAAAGCGCTGCCGCCATCTGGGCTCCGGTATTGCCGGCCGAGATCACAGCGGCTGCCTCGCCCTCTTTAACCAGCCTGGTAGCCACGACCAATGACGAGTTCTTTTTGCGCCTGACCTCGGACGCCGGGTGCTCATCCATGCGGATGACTTCGTCAGCGTGTCTCACGGTGATGGCTTCACTGGGATAGCGATAGTTCTTCAGGTCTGCCTCTATCAACTCCTGAGGGCCGACCAGGATCACCCTGGCAAAACCACTGTTGACAGCATTGACGACACCCTTGACGATCTCCCCCGGGGCATGATCGCCCCCCATGGCATCAACGGCAATGCTCACAGGTCAATCATCTCCCTCGCCACAACGGTAAAGCGGCCCCTCAGGACCTCTGCGCTGCCTACCCTGGAGTTCACCTTGATGAAGAAGCTCTTGCCCTTCTGGCCCACGACCTCGGCGCAGGCCACCACCTTGTCCTTTAAAAAAACAGGGGTCAAATAGCGCACAGCGGCGCTGCCTGTCAACACCACGTCTGCGTTGATCAGCGCCACCGCCAGGGAATTGACCTGGGCGAAGAGGTAATGCCCGCGCAGGATCTTGGTCTTGGAAAATACCATATCCTTTTTGACCTCGAGGACTGAAATGCCTCTTTTGCCCACGTCCAGCTCCAGTATGTCGCCGATCAACTCACCGGTACCCAATGAGCGGATCTGGCCGTAAAACTGCTCGGCGACGTCCTTGGTGCGCACCCGCAGTTCCGGAATACCCAACTCCAGGCGGTCCAGGCGCACGGTGGGGACGCTCACGGACAATAATTCCGCCAACTCCTCATCGGTCAGAAACGGGTTCTCCTGCAACTGGCTTACCATGACCTGCTGCCTCTCCCGCTTATACCGGTTCCTTTTCAAGACCACCGCAACACACTCCTGCTTAATACCTAATCTTATTACCAAGTAACAATGAATAGTATAATGTACCAAAATAAAAAAGACAAGCAGGTTTTGCCCACACTTGTCCTAATGACCGTTAGCCGTTGGTCGTTGTCCTTTCTTCTACTTCTCCAGAACCTCCAACTCCCGGTAATAACCGCACGCCTGGCAGACCCGGTGAGCCATTTTCGGTTCGTGGCAGCGCGGGCAGTTGATCACAGCCGGGCTGGCAATCTTGATCATGGCCCTTCTCTTATTCTTACGGGCTTTCGATGTTCTACGCTTGGGTACACCCATGTCCTCACCCCCATTACTCTTTAAAGTTCTTCAGGTATTCACCCAGGCCTGCCAGCCTCGGGTCCGGCGCCTGCGGACCGCAATTGCAATGATCGTTATTGAGATTGCACCCGCAAGAAGGGCACAGGCCCTTGCAGTCCGGGTGACAGACCGGCTTCATGGGCAGCGCCAGGACCAGGCTCTCGATGATCACGTCCCTGAGGTCTATCCGTTCCCCGCTGTATATCCGTCCGGTATCATCCAGGTCGCCTTCGGCGCTGCCTGCGGCATAATAGGTCTCCTCGAAGGAGGAGGCGACGGGGATGGTAAAGGACGTGAGGCAACAACTGCAGTTAAGATCGGCTTTCGCCTCGATGCTGCCCCTGATGTAGATCTTGCCGCCGACGTTATTTGCCTGTCCCTCAACTAGTACCTCAGTAAAAACGAACAGGTCGCCCCGGAGTTCGATCTCCAGGCGGGAGTCCCTGCCGGCGAACTCTTTCTCGTTGCCGCGCCCGCCGTGGCGGGCACCCGGCCTGCGCAGGTCAGCGACCTCTAACAACAAGTGCACCGCCCCCAATCAACCATTCCACATTATACCGGCGGCGAATATGTATGTCAATTAAGAGGCAAGAAGCGAGAAGAGCAGTGAAGGGGAAGGTCCTCGCCCTTCCCCTTCACTGCTATATTGTCTTGACTGGCGCGTTTTATTGACCGGGAACCCGTGCCACGGCCTTAGCCATCTCCGGCTTCTTCTGGAGTTGTTTCTGGAACTCGTCGTCACGCTGCTTGTTCCGGTATGCCGGGTCCTGGAAGGAGTATCTGAAGTTGGTGTGCACGTCGTAGGTGCCGTTCAAGAGCGCGATCGTGTCTTCCACCATGATCAGCTCCTCGTCGGTGGGGATGACGAAGATCTTGACCTTGGAATCCGGTGCGGAGATGTCCGATTCGGAGTTCCTGGTGCGGGCCAGGAAGTTCTTCTCGGGGTCGATCTTGACGCCCATGTACTCCAGGCCTTCCAACGCCTTGGCCCGGTGGTCGGCGGCCATTTCGCCCACGCCTGCCGTCCAGACGATGGCGTCGATACCGCCCAACGCAGCGGCATAGGAGCCGATGTACTTCTTGATCCGGTAGCACTCCATCTCGAAGCCCAGCTTCGCCCTGGCATCGCCCTTTTCCATGGCTTCGAGCACGTCGCGGCGGTCGGTGTACTGCCCGGTGATGCCCAGCAGGCCGCTCTTCTTGTTCAACATGCTATCCATATCCTTGGGCGAAATGTTCTCTTTCTGCATCATGTAGAAGTCCATGGCTGCGTCGTGGTCGCCGGCCCTGGTGCCCATGACCAGGCCCTCGAGCGGGGTGAAGCCCATGCTGGTGTCGAAGGAGAGCCCTTTCTTGACGGCGTTGGCGCTCACCCCGTTGCCGATGTGCAGGGTAACCAGGTTGACGTCGAAGGGATCCTTGCCCAGCAGCACGGCGGCGCGCTTGGCCACGTACAGCAGGGAGGTGCCGTGGAAGCCGTAGCGGCGCGCCCGGTACTTTTCATACCAGGCATAGGGTACGGCATACATATACTGCGGAGACAGCATCGTCTGGTGCCAGGCGGTATCCATCACCGCCACGTGGGTCACGTCGGGCAACATTGACTGGGCGGCCTCGATGCCGAGGATGTTGGGCGGGTTGTGCAAGGGCGCCAGAGCCTGCAACTCTTTGAAGGTATTCAGCGCTTCCGCGTCAATCTTGACCGACTTGGCAAACTTCTCACCGCCATGCACCACCCGGTGTCCGACAGCGTCAATCTCCTTGACGCTCTTCAAGACGCCGTGCTCCGGGCTCACCAGCAGGTTGAGGATCAGGTGCACCGCTTCCGTGTGGGTCGGACAGTCGTGCTCGATCTTGACGGCGTCTCTTCCTGGCACTTCGTGGACGCAGAAGGATTCCCCGATGGTCACGCGCTCGACGATACCCTTGGTCATGATCTCCTTCTTTTCCCAGTCGTAGACCAGATACTTGGCAGATGAACTGCCGCAGTTCAGAACCATAACCTTCATGTAAGCTATCCCTCCGTAATATTTTTGAAATATTGAATTATATTTCTCCTGCTCCGTATCCTTACATCCATCACCGGACCTTGGCGACGCCCATCGCTGCTAAACCGCGCCTCCGCATTTCCTGCTGGAGCCCAGTTTCCATCTATCACCGGGCATTGACTATTACCGGGCCTTGGCCGCCTATCACTGGGCCTTGACCACGCATATCGCCGCCACGTTGACGATATCCTCGACGCTGCAGCCGCGGGAGAGGTCGTTGACCGGCTTGGCCATACCCTGGAGAATCGGCCCGATCGCCTCGGCCTTGGCGAGGCGCTGCACCAGCTTGTATCCGATGTTTCCGGCGTCGAGATCCGGGAAGATCAGCACGTTGACCTTGCCGGCAACGTCGCTGCCGGGCGCCTTGGATTTCCCCACTTTGGGCACCAGCGCGGCGTCCGCTTGGAATGTTCCGTCAATGATCAGGCCGGGATATTTTTGTTTGGCAAATTCAGTCGCCCGATCCACCTTTTCAATATCCGGATGCTTCCCCCCGCTGCCCTTGGTGGAATAGGACAACATCCCGACGCGCGGCTCCATTCCACAAAGGACCCGGGCTGTTTCCGCCGAGGAATACGCTATCTCTGCAAGCTGTTCGGCTGTAGGATTGGGATTCACGGCGCAGTCGGCAAAGACAAACATGCCGTTGTCTCCAAACTCGCAATCGGGGACGATCATGATAAAAGAGCCGGACACGACCGAAACACCGGGCGCTGTCTTGATGGTCTGCAGGGCGGGCCGCAGCACGTCGCCGGTGGTGTTGATGGCGCCGGCAACCAGGCCGTTGGCGACATTGTCGTAAACCATCATCGAACCGTAGTAGAGGGGATTTTTCAGCAGCGCCCGCGCATCATCCAGGGTTATTCCCTTGCTCTTGCGCAATTCGTAGAACTTTGCGGCAAAGCCTGCGGCATCATCTGCGGTTACAGGGTCGACGATCTTTACGCTGGACAGATCCACTCCCAGGTTTTTGGCAACTCCCAGCACCTCATCACGGACCCCGAGCAGAATAGGAACCGCGATCTGCTCCTTGACCATAATCTCGGCGGCTTTTACGGTGCGCTCCTCGGTGCCTTCAGGCAGGACAATGATCTTCTTGTTCTGACGGGCCTTGGCTCTGATCTGGTCTAACAGAGACATAACAACCTCCTCCTTTTTTTAAAGTATTAAAGATATACCCAGTATCGATACTCAAGAATATCGATACTCAAGTCCCGATATTGACCATGATTATTTTTTCTTTTACCTCTATTATTGCCAGATCCAAAGGATGAGATTAATATAAATCCTGTTTTATGATACAGATGATGGAAAGAGAAAATTACCTACCGGATACCGATGGCGGCTTTCTTGGAAGATATACCTAAGAATATAAGAATATTATAGGTGATTATATCATAATCATTGATGTACATCCATACCGGCCGCGCTTTTTTTTATCACAGATGACTACCCACCTGCGATCAGTCTCATGACATCTGAGGCTCTGAAATACCAACTCCATCGATTCCCCATTAATTTTTCCCCGGCCCCAACCGATCTCCGGGTGCTCAGCTAACATATTTTCTACGCCGGGCTTGTATAATCCTTCCGAGACCAAGTTTTTTCTTGAAGAATCCCGTGCCGGAGGGAGAACCGGTTCTCGATGTTCGAGACGGGCGCCGCACCCGCGCCCGGCGTTTCGAAAGGGAAAATCAATGATCAGACCTGAGCGTACTGGTACAGGCAGAGATTTTGACGACCACGGGCAAGCAGCAGGTGGCGGCAGCCACGCGTTCTATGCGACCCTGTTCTGGATCCTGGTCTGCCTGCTGTTGGGAGCGGGGATCATCCGCTATCCGGTCGCAGCCCTGGCGGCAGCCCATCGGGGGCTGCTGACCTGGTGGGAGATTGTGCTGCCCAGCCTCTTGCCGTTCTTTATTGTCAGCGAACTGTTGATGGGCCTGGGCTTTGTCTCCCTTCTGGGCCGTCTGCTGGAGCCGGTCATGCGCCCGCTGTTCAACCTGCCTGGCAGCGCCGGTTTTGTCATCGCAGTCAGTTACACCTCCGGTTTTCCACTCTGCGCCGTGCTCACCTCCCGTATCCGGAGCGATCATCTCTGCACCCGGAACGAGGGCGAGCGGCTGATGGCTTTTACCAGCAATGCCAGCCCCTTATTCATGCTGGGAGCGATAAGTGTCGGCATGTACAGAAATCCGGCGCTCGGGCCTTTAATCGCCGGCATCCACTATCTCTCCAATCTCCTGTGCGGAATGCTGCTCCGATTCACGTCACAGTCGCCTTCCGGCCTGAAACCGGACGAGCGCCTCAAACAGGGCCTGGCGCCAAGGGTGGGTTCATTGCTGCGGGCTTCCCGCCTCGAAAAGCAGAACTTCGGGTCTCTGCTGGGTGAAACCGTACAGAAAACCAGCATCATCCTGCTGACGATCGGAGGGTTTATCACGATCTTCTCGGTGCTGATCGGGATCATGGAGGCGGCGGGCTTCTTCAACACGCTTATCACTGCGCTGGCGCCGGTTGCCGGGCTGTTCCACATCGATGTTAGTCTCTTGAGAGCGCTGATGTACGGCCTGTTTGAAATCACCATCGGTATCAACGAGGTGAGCAAGAGTTCGGGCAGCTTCGTCCAACAGTTGTTGGTAATCGAAACGCTGCTGGCATGGAACGGACTTGCGGTGCAGGCCCAGGTGGCAGGAATGATGGTGGGGAGCGACCTGCGCCTCTGGCTCTACCTGTTGACCAGGTGCCTGCAGGTGCCCATAGCGGTCTTGATCGCCTACATGGTGACTCTGCTGCCGGTCCGGGATTACCTGACCGGGTGCCCTCTGGGCGCGGCACTGGCAACGGGGCCTGCGGCGTCCTGGTTTCCATGGGTAGCCGGATTATGCGTGCCGGCAGGAATTGTTCTGGCGCTGTTTACCGGATACACTCTCAACAAGTGGTGGGTCCGGCTGAAAAAGATCATCATCATCCGTTGATCGACGGTTGCCGGTCTCTCTTCAGTTGGCCCAGCTCTTCCCGGCCCCTGCGGATCACGACCAGGTTCTGCTCGAGGCTTGCCTCCAGGTTGCTCATGACGTCATCAGCGTACAGAGTGGCGTTGTTCCTGATCTCATGGGCTACCCGCCGGCTCTGGGCCACAATCTCTTCAGCAGCCGCCTCGGCGCGCTTGACGACCTCGCTCTCCTTGATCATGCCCTCGATCCGCCGGTTGGTCTCTGCCAAGATGCGCTCCACCTCTACCCGGGCGTCCTCCATCAGGTGTTCCCGGTCCTTGACCATCAACCTGGCCTGGCGGAGCTCCTCCGGAAGCAGTGACCTGATCCGGTCGATGTAATCCAGCAGTCCTTCTTCACCCACCAAAACCTTGTCGGTCATCGGCACGTGCCTGCAGCCTTGAATATACTCCTCCAGGTCTTCCAACCGCTTGAATACATCATCGGACATATCCACAGGTTCCCCTCTCGCTTCTCGAAGTTCGATATTCGAAGCTAGATGTTCGATTAACTTTCCCTGCGAATCTCGAACTTCTAACCTCGAAATACTGTTACTTTTCACGCAAGTCATGCAAGGCGAATCGCTCTTGAAGATGCCGGGCCACCTGCTCCGAAACCAGGCCGTTGACATCACCCCCGAGGCTGGCTACCTCCTTGACGATACTCGAACTCAGATACGAGTACTTGGGTTGAGCCACCAGAAATACTGTTTCTATCTCCGGACCGAGCTTCCGGTTCATCAATGCCATCTGGAACTCATTCTCGAAATCGGAGATGGCGCGGAGACCACGCACAATGATCCGGGCATTTTTCCGCTTTACGAATTCGGTCAGCAAACCCTTGAAGCAGTTTACATCCACGTTCGGAAGCCGGTTAGACTCCCGGGCGATCATTTCCACCCGCTCCTCCATGGTAAAGAGGGGCTGTTTGCCCGGGTTGAGACAGACGGCCACGATCACCCGGTCAAAGACCGCCGCCGCCCTCTCGATGATATCCAGGTGCCCGTAAGTGATCGGGTCGAAACTGCCCGGATAGACAGCTATGGCCATGTCAATGTCCTCCTCCGCATCCGGGCTAACGCCCGGCCTGAACGCCGGCTCAAGGCTCCGCCTTGGCTCCTGTGCTCCGCATTCTTCAGGCCGGGCGTAGCCCGGATGCGGAGGAAAGCCCGCCGGCACACCGCACTGATGTAAGGCGTTTCTTGACTGACTTTCTTTAGTGCCGGGGTAAAACCTCAGCACGCTATCCCCGTAAGTCCTGGTTTTGATCGGGGCGATCTCCGCTGCAACCTCTTCTCCCACGTAACTGCGCGTGACGATCAACCCATCAGGCGCCATCAGTTCAAGCTGCAACAGCCTGTCCAGAGTCGGCGCCACCAGGCCCTTCCTGAAAGGAGGGTCGATGAAGGCCAGGTTGAACTTAGACCCCTCCCTTTGCAACTGCGTGAGGATCTTCAAGGCATCTCCGACACAGACCCGCCCCTGGGAGGTAAATCCGGTGACAGCCAGGTTGTCCCTGATCAGGGCGGCTGTCAGCGGGTCTTTCTCTACAAACAGCGCCTGCCTGGCCCCCCGGCTCAAGGCTTCGATCCCGATGCTTCCACTGCCGGCAAACAGATCGAGGAAAAGAGCATCCCTCACCCTCAAGGCCAGCACATCAAAGAGGGCCTCCTTGATGAAGTCCGTTGCCGGGCGGAGATCCATCGTCTTTCTGGTTTTCAGCCTCCTGCCCTTCGCAACGCCGCCGATTACCCTTAATCCGCTCACAAATATCTTGCTCCCGCCTGGAAAGGCTTTTGAGAAATTATAGCACAAACAACTTGAAAAATACTTATTAGATTAGGATTTTAGATTATTTTAAGAGATTTTACCGCGACAACACAATGTCATATATTACCAACATTTTATTTGTATAAAAAAGTGCGGTTTGTACAAAATAGGTAATGGCTAAAGGGTCTTCATGAGAAAGGAACTTAATACCAGACCTGCAACGACGCAGCAAGGATTACGCTAACTTTTCTCATGAGCTCTTCCTCCAGTTTCTCCTCTCCCACGCCATTGAGTGCGTCTTGACTTCGGTGAGCGCACTCAGTGGCGACGCAAAACCAAACCATAAGCCCGCTGCTTATGGTTTTTTTATTTCCGGAGCCAGCAGCCTGGTCCCAAACCCGCGCTCCTGCAATATTCCCCCGATCTCCCTCAGCGCCTCCTGGATGCTCTCGATCGCCGCTTCCAGGCTTTTGACGCTGCTTCCGGAGACGTGCACGCCAGCCAGGCGCAGCAGGTACTGGCGCTCCTGTTCCAGGTCCTGCAGTTCATCCCTCAGCCGGTCCAGTTCCTTCATCAGATTTTCGTTTGTCGTCTGGGAATAGCGCTTGTCTTCCGGCATCAGTCTTCCGTGCTGCTCCTTCCTCCTGGTTCACGCCATAAGTTTATCATGAAATTCTCATCATCGTTAAATGACTTGCGACACAAGGGGGATATAAAGCGCAACCTCAGCTTTTAATTGTCTGGACACCCGTGTTTATGTTAAAATCAACCTAATAAAGCTCTCCTTCTTTCCCCAATCCACATCAATGCAACCGACCCTTCGTCAGCTCCTTTTCACTTGCCCTGATTCCCTTGTCGCTCTGCAGGTTTATCTTAAAAAATTAAAACCAGGGAGTGGTGGTAATGGATATATATCCCTGAGTACCGTGACGATGACCTGTGCGCTGATTGCGGCGGCAAATGCTGTCTGATCTACGGTGCATCTCAAAACCTGAGCCGGCAGAGATTGCATGAGGATGAAAAGCATCTCTTCGGTGGGGGTCACTATTTGGAGTATGGCGTTGACCCTTTACCCGAGAAGATACATCCGCATGCATGTGAATACCTGTGGTTGAATGGATGCATCATTCCCTGGGAGAGACGGCCACCGATCTGCAAAAATTACCGCTGTGGCACATGGCGCGATCTGGTCAATAGAAGATAAAACCCCGCGCATGCCGGGTGCCCTCTGGGCGCGAGCGCTGGGTCACAATCAAGAAAAAAAGTCCGGCAGTCGCCATCTGCCGGCTTCCGGTAAGTCCAGATCTTTAAACCTAAACCTGCTCCAGGATAACCTTGTGGTCGACCAGAGCCAACTCCCTGATGCGCGCCTTGATCATCTTGCGCTGGCCGAAGATATTCTCCAGCACCAGGCCATCCTCATAGGGCAGAACGCTGTCCACATTCTCCATAAAGAGCTCATCCTTGTCATCCTTGCGCACGTAGGCATGTGCTTCACACACCGGCGACACCCCCATTATTCTACCATGGCTTTATTATAGCACAGGCTGCTCCCTGTTGCATGCACTGCCCCTAAAACCATGACTCAAAGCTCTTGGTCGTAAAGCTCCTTGATCTTCTTGAAATCTTCCCACACCGGCTTCTTCTTGTTGGCATCCCTCAAGATGGCCGCAGGGTGGAAGGTCGGGATAATCTTGATGCCGCCCTTTTCATAGACATTGCCCCGAACCATGGTAATCCTGGCATCATCATGAACCAGGTATTGGGTAGACAACGCCCCCAGGCAGACGATCAGGCGCGGCTGGATCAGTTCGATCTGACGCACTAGGTAGACAAAGCACGCCTCCGCCTCCTCCCTCTTGGGGAGACGGTTGCCTGGAGGACGGCACTTACAAATGTTGGTAATGTAGACATCGCCGCGCTGCAGTCCCACCGACCCCATGATCCTCTCCAACAACTGACCCGCAGTGCCGACAAAGGGCTTTCCCAGGCGGTCCTCGTCGGCCCCCGGGGCCTCTCCGACAAACATCAACCTGGCATTCGGGTTTCCATCCCCGAACACCACGCCGCGGGCATTGCTCCTCAAACTGCAGCGGTGGCACTGCAGGCAATACTGCTGCAGGCCGGCGAGGTCGTCGTATTGGTCGAGCAGCGGCAGCCATTTCACTGTTAAAAGATCCTCCGATCAGGATTGACTATATTGTAATTCGCCAGGCTGCCGGCAAAAACCTTGTAGTCAATTTGATGGAAATGAGCCTGAGTAACAGAGTAAAGGATAAGTTATCGCATAAAAAGATTGGGCTTTGGTTAATATTAGAGATGACAGGGAGCACGTACTATTTTATCTTTCAGGGAGCGCAAATAACCATGGTCAACCTGGACCTGGCAGTGGAAGCCAGGGATCTGGTCAGAGGAACCACCGGTCAGGAAATACCCGGGGTATCCGAAGAGAAGCAGGATTTCCCGCACGGTAGCGTCACCATCATCAAGATTCTCGATGAGCGTGCGGAATCGGTGATGGGCAAGCCCAAGGGAACCTACGTCACCATTGAGGCCCCCGATCTCCGGCTCAAGGCGCCCGAAGTCCAGTCCAGCGTTGCCGACGTGCTGGCGCAGCACCTGCGCAGCCTGTTAAAGATGTCCAAAACAGCAACCGTATTAATCATCGGGCTGGGCAACTGGCAGGCCACGCCGGATGCCCTGGGGCCTACGGTGGTGAAATACTCCCTGATCACGCGCCACCTGCACCAGTTCATGCCCGAGATGGTGGAAAAATACAGTTCAGTCTGCGCCTTTGCACCGGGCGTGTTGGGCATCACCGGCATCGAGACCGCCGAGATCATTCAGGGAATCGTGGAAAAGGTCAAGCCGGAAGCGATCATTGCGGTCGATGCCCTGGCGGCGACAAATATCTCCCGGCTGGGGACCACGATCCAGATCGGCGACACCGGCATCTCGCCCGGTTCCGGCGTCAACAACAACAGGATCGGGGTCAACCAACAGACCATGGGCGTGCCTGTCATCGCCATCGGGGTTCCGACCGTTGTCAATGCCGGAGTGATCATGCAGTCCGCTCTCGAGAGCTATCAGTCCAAGCTCTCTCAAGGCAGCCGGCCGCGTCCAGTTTTCGCCAAGGAAGTGCTCGAAGATCTCCTTAAGCCTTTCGAGGGTTCGCTGATCGTCACACCGCGAGAGATCGACGACCTGATCCTGAATGCCGGCCGGACCGTTACCAGAGGGATCACCCTGGCCTTGCACCCGGAAGTGGAGAAAGAGGAGATCGAGGCGCTGATGTGTTGAAAAATATTCAAACGTAGCGAAGCGAAGTTTGAATTAGCCATGTGCCTGTTTGCGAAACAAACATATGGCACGGCTCATAAATCATTTAACTTCGCTGAATCAGAGGGGATTAAACTCCCACTGATTGAGCATCCTGAAAATGCCGCCTATAGAGGCGGGGACATCTAAGCGAAGTTAAAGCGGACCAAGGAGGGTCCGCTTTAATCGGTAATCAGTATGCGAGCCATAGCTGTTACTTCGCCGCAATGCTATTCTGGTACTGACTCCACACTTTCCGGGTCATCCCTCCACCGACGGAACCGTTGTCACGGGATGAGATGTTGCCCTTGTAAGCCTGGTTGAAATCGACCCCCACTTGACCGGCTATCTCAAACTTGAGTTGATCCATAGCCTTTCTCGCATTGGGGTTCAGAATGGTGTTACGTGCCATCAGATATGCGCCTCCTTTCATTTATAGAATACTTGCGACCACTACCCGAACCACCTGGTTTCGAAGAAGGAGATGTTACCGTGCCGCAATGCTATTCTGGTACTGCTCCCAGACCTTACGGGTCATGTTGCCACCGACATAACCGTTGTCACGGGATGGAAGGTTGCCCTTGTAAGCCTGGTTGTAATCGACTCCAACCGAATTCGCAACTTCCATCTTGAACTGATCCATGGCCTTCCTCGCATTAGGGTTCAGGATCGTGTTTCGAGCCACCGGATACGCACCTCCTTTCGTTCGACGATTGACGTCGCTTTTTTATTCTGTTCAGGTTCTATCTATAGTTTGATTAAAAGCCGCCTAAAAATACTAGTAAGATGACGCCAAAATTCATAATAATTTGCAGACATAATACTAAAAAGCTATGATTTGCGGTGACTTTACGATATTTCCAATATAAGTTTACAATCTAAACTATATACCAAAAAAGCCTCGATTCTTTATAATCGAGGCATCCTGTAGGATTATTCATTATTTATACTGTTTTCTTTATACTTGTCTGGAAAAACATTATAAGGTACGCCGCGCCCAGAGGGCACCCTGCGGTGGGTACCCTGCAAGCCAAGTCTTCTTTAAAACTTCAAGCCATAGATCAGGCTGGGAAAACGGAATCGAATCTCCTGCATTATAGTATCATTGACATGGTTCAAGTACCTGGCAGCATATGATCTGGACGTTTCCATCAAATAGGCGTCTTTAAAGATATCGACGACACGAAAATCCGACAGGCCATGCTGCCTGATACCCATCAACTCACCGGGTCCCCTGATGGCCAGGTCCTGTTCAGCGACCTTGAACCCATCCTGATGCTTTACCAGGGTCCTGACGCGGTCCCGGGCCTCATCCGTGTTCGGATTGCCAATCAGGATGCAGTAGCCCGCAGCCTTACCCCGGCCCACTCTCCCTCGCAGTTGGTGCAACTGTGACAGGCCAAACCGCTCCACCCCCTCGACGATCATCAGCGAGGCGTTGGCTACGTCAACCCCTACCTCGATCACCGTCGTGGCAACCAGGATGTTGATGTCCCCGGCCCTGAATTCCTCCATGACACGCGCCTTCTCTTCCATCTTCAGCCTGCCGTGCAAGAGCCCCACGTTGTACTCCGGAAACTCCTCCTGCAGTTCGAAGGCCCGGTTCGCTGCCGCCTCCACCTCCAGCTTCTCTGATTCTTCGATCAGGGGACAGACCACGTAGACCTGGCGTCCGGCTTCCAATTCCTGGCGCAGGAACCGGTAAGCCCTCTGTTTTTCCCGTACCGGGAGAAAATAGGTCTTGACTCCCTGCCTCCCGGGCGGCAGTTGGTCGATGACCGACAGGTCGAGGTCGCCGTAGAGGGTGAGCGTGAGGCTGCGCGGGATGGGGGTGGCGGTCATCACCAGCACGTCAGCCTGGGGAGCCTTGGATTGCAGGATATCGCGCTGCCGGACGCCGAAGCGGTGCTGCTCATCGATGACAATCAACCCCAGCCTGTCAAAAACGACCCCTTCCTCCAGGAGGGCATGGGTGCCCACCACAATGTCAATCTTCCCATTTCTTAATGCCTCCAGGCTCTCCTCCCGCTGGCGCCTGGCGCCTCCGCCCGTCAGCGCCGCCACCCGCACTCCCAGGCGTTCGGCTGGGCCCTTCAGTCCCAGGTAGTGCTGCTCTGCCAGGACCTCGGTGGGGGCCATCAACGCTCCCTGGTATCCCGCGGCCACTGCATAAAGAAGGGCATACAGGGCGATCACCGTTTTTCCGCAGCCCACATCTCCCTGCACCAGCCGGTACATGCGGCGCGGGGCGGCCAGATCGCTTCTGATCTCGCCCAGCACCCGCTGCTGGGCCGGCGTCAGGGAGAAGGGCAGACCTCCGATAAAGGCGTCCGCCAGTTCGGACTTGGGCCTGCGCCCCACCCCCAGGTGCTGGATGGTGTCCCGGACCCTCCCCAATCCCAGTTGAAATAAAAAAAGCTCTTCAAAGGCCAGCCGCTCCCGGGCTTTAGCCAGAGCTTCGAAATCGCCGGGGAAATGAACCTGCATCAAGCTCTCCGCCAGGGGCGGCAGGTGCAGCTCTACCGCCACCTGCGGTGGCAGCAGGTCTTTCGCCCAGCATGCATATTGTTTGACAAGTTTGTACATGAGCCGCCTCAGGGTGCGCTGGCTCAAATCCTCAGTGGCGCTGTAAAAGGGCACGATCCGCCCCACGTGAACCGCATTTTCTGGATTACCGATCTCATAATCGGCGACGGCGATCTCGTTGCCGAACAGGCCGCCGTCGATCCTGCCGGTCACCGTTACCGGCAGGCCGCGGCGCAGAGACCGTGTTACAAATGGCTGGTTAAACCACAGGGCAGTGAGCGGCCCGCCACCGGTCCTGATCTCGGCCCTCACTACAGACAACCCCCGGCGGGTCGCCGTGGTTTCCGTCCTGGTGATAATTCCCCAAGCAGTGGCAGTATCGCCCGGCTTCAACTCGCCTGCCTGATTGATGCGCCGGTCCTCGTAGCGCCGCGGCAGGTAATAGAGGATGTCGAACAACGTCACGATCCCCAGTTTTCCGAGCAGCTTTGCCCGGGCCTCCCCCACTTGCGGCAGGCCGCCGGCGGGGACGGCGCCCAGTTGGCTGGCGGTAAGTTGTTTTACGGTAGTGGTCTGACTGGCCATCGGCTATTCGATACCGATCAGGAAATAGTAGACCGGTTGCCCCCCGTACTGAAGCTCTACTTCGATCTGCGGGTGGCTGCTGCGAATCAAGGCGGCAACCCGGTCAGCCTGTTCCGGCAGCACATCTTTTCCTGTCAACAGCGTCACCAGTTCGTCATGCTCATCCAGCATCCGGTCGACCGTCGCCGGCAGCACCTGTTCCAGCGAGGCGCCTACCGCCACAATGTCCCCCTGCCAGAGACCGATCAGCTCGCCCTGCTTGATTTCGGTATCTCCAAATAACGCATCGTGCGCTGCGTAAGTCACTTCCGCAGCCTTTATCCGGCCTGCAGCCTGCTCCATTTTCCCGATGTTGGCAGTCATGTCCAGGGTTGGGTTGAAGGCCAGCAGGGCTGAGATCCCGGCCTGAATGCTGGTGGTGGCCAGCACCGCCACGCTGCGGGAGACCAGCTTCCCGGCCTGCTCGGCGGCCATGATCAGGTTTTTGTTGTTGGGCAGGATCAGCACCTGCTCATTCGGCATGGCCTCAATCGCCTTGACGAACTCTGCCACCGGCGGGTTCATGGTCTGCCCGCCAGCGACGATCTGCGCCGCCCCCAGGCTCCGGAAGATCTCCTCGATTCCCTCGCCGGCTGCCACTGCCAGCACACCGATCTCCCTGGAGGCGGTAGCTGTACCGTCACTGGAGAGCACAACCGGTTCCGCTGCGTCACTTGCAGTTGGGTGAGGATGCCCGACCGCACCGGTCGGTGCCATGTCGGGGTACCCATCCGGTCGGGTGCCCGCCCGAAGGGTGGGCGCGGTCGGACATGGCGCGGACACATCCGGCTTCAGGGCCGCATCGCCGTGTGTTTGCCGCCACTGGTCGCGCATGTTGCTGACCTGTATATTATGGAGCGTCCCGAACTGCAGGCAATACTCCAACACCTGGCCGGGATGATTGGAATGCACATGGATCTTGATCACATCATCGATGTTGGCAACGATCAGGCTCCCTCCATACTCCTGGAGGGCGCCGCGCAGTGGGCCCAAGCAGGCGGGATCGCCCCGCAGCAGAAATTCAACGCAGTAGGTGAACATAAAATCTTCCCCGTCGTCCTGAACTGTGCCCAGTAACTGTGATGTGAGAGGCGCCTCCAAAACGTAGTGAGAGGTGGGATTCTCGTTGGCATCGGCGGAGCTGACGTGCAGGCGTGCTTTCCTCCGCATCCGGGCTACGCCCGGACTGAAGAATGCGGAGCACGGGAGCCCGAGCGAAGCTCGGAGCCTGCCAATGCCTTCAAGTCCGCTGTGGTGAGCATCCGCAACCGTACCGGCGCTGTCGCTTCGTACACCACAGTTTGCCGGCGTGCTTTCAACTTCACCGCGCCCCACCAGGGCACCCACTTTAGCGGGTCGGGTACCCGGAACCGCCCCGGGCACCCACTCACGCTCCACACTTCTCAATTTGCCCAGCTCCAGCAAGCCGCCTTCCAGAAGGACCAGCAGGCCCTTGCCTCCGGCGTCTACCACGCCGGCCTTCTTTAAGACCGGAAGCAATTCAGGAGTCAGTTGCAGCGTCTCATTCCCCTTCTGCACTGCAAACAACAGTGCCTGTCCCAGATCAGACTCTTTCTTGGCAGCCTCGACCAGACCCTGCGAGAAACCCCTGGCGACTGTCAGCATCGTCCCCTCAACCGGCTTCATCACCGCCTGATAGGCCGTCGACACTGCCGCCTGCCAGGCCCTGGCAAACTGGGCCAGGGTGATCTCATCGCTGCCCTTGACGGCGTCGGCAAAACCGCGGATCAACTGAGATAAAATAACACCGGAATTTCCCCGGGCACCCATCAGGGAGCCCTTCGCCAGCGCTTCACTGATGTCGCTCAGGCGATGAGTTTTTACCTGCTGCAACTCCCGAACCGCTGCCTGCATAGTCAGGTGCATATTGCGACCAGTATCGCCATCGGGTACCGGAAAGACATTCAGCCTGTCAATCTCTTGCTGGTGCTCGGCGAGGGAGGCCAGACCGCCCTCAAAAATCACCTTCAACTGTTCTCCAGTCACACCCTCCAGGACCAATCACCCTTTCCGTACTGGACCGTCTCCATGATGTTGGCGGCAACTTCGGCGATCCTGACGCCATAGCACATGATCACGTACAGATCGATCTTCACCTCATCGCCCTCCAGGTTGACATCAACGCCCTGGCTCAGGGCATCCCGGCCCAGGATCTCCGACACCCCCTGGCGCCACCCCCTGGGGACCATGCCCACAATACCGTAGCAACGAACTGCAGCGGCGCCCGCAATCGTTGCCAGAGTTTCGCTGGAAATCTCGATGCTGCCATACTCGGTTCTGATCTTTTGTCCCATAATTCAGTTCCCCCTTGCACGGAGTATGACTTCACATCAATTATATGCCAAAGATTCGGTAGCAACAAGAACCCTGGCTGCCTTTGTTGTCGGACTGTGATATTGTCACCCTGGCTGCCTTCCGCAAAAGGAACGCCCGCTTTTTTATTTGCCAGCGCCAAGCCTTTTTGTTAGAATAGGTTTTGTGATCAAGGAAAGGGGAAGTTTACATGGCAGTATGCGCTTTATGCGGCAAGGGAGCCAGAATCGGTATGCAGGTAAGCCATAGCCATATCCGCACCAAAAGGTCATGGGCGCCCAACCTGCAACCTGTCAGAACCGTTGTCAACGGCAAACCGAAGCGCCTGATGGTCTGTACCCGCTGTTTGAAAGCCGGCAAAGTCAAGCGCGCATAGTGGTCGTTACCAACCACTAACCACCTAAATCAGGTTCGCCCCGGCCAAGATCTGTCTTGTTGACAAGTCGATGATCCGCACACCGCCACCAGTATCGGCGACCGCCACGGTCGCCGTTTTCCGGTCGTCCTTGGGCAAAGAGGGCGATCCCGGGTTGAGCAGGAGCACGCCGTCCGACTTGGTGACTCCGCATGCTCAATCTTCCTGGGACAGCTTGTCCTGATTCGCTGCGCCCGCTTGCAACTCCCGCAACAGGTTGGCCATCTCCAAAGCAGTTAAGGCGGCGTCGGCGCCCTTGTTGCCCGCCTTGGTACCGGCGCGCTCGATCGCCTGCTCCAGGGTATCTGCCGTGATCAGGCCGTAGACGATGGGCATTCCCTTATCCAGTCCGATCTGGGCGATCCCCTTGGTGACCTCGCTGGCAATAAACTCGAAGTGAGGTGTCGCCCCCCTGATGACGGCGCCCAGGCAGATCACCGCGTCATAACCCCGTCCCGTCATTTTCTTGGCCGCCAGCGGTATTTCAAAGGCACCGGGCACCCAGGCGATCTCAACGGCGCCCTCATCCACCCCGTGCCGCAGCAAGGCATCCATCGCCCCGCTCAGCAGCCGGCTGGTGATGAACTCATTAAATCGCGCCACGACTATCCCGAACCGCATCCCCTGACCGATCAGCTTGCCTTCAAATATCTTTGCCATAGCTTGCCTCTCCTTCTATTTTTGCTATTTTCCCAGGGCCAGCAGGTGCCCCATCTTCTCCTTCTTGGTCTTCAAGTAGCGCCTGTTCTCCTGCACCGGAGGGATCTCGATCGGTACCCGCTCCACGATCTCCAGCCCATACCCCTCCAGGCCGGCAATCTTCCGGGGGTTGTTGGTCAGCAGCCGGATCTTGCGCAGTCCCAGATCGACGAGGATCTGTGCCCCAAAGCCGTAATCCCGCAGGTCCGGAGGAAAACCCAGCATCTCGTTGGCTTCGACGGTATCGCACCCCTGGTCCTGGAGGCCGTAGGCCCGGATCTTGTTGGGCAGTCCTATTCCCCGGCCCTCCTGGCGCATGTAGAGGATGACGCCGGCACCCTCGCCGGCGATCATGCGCATCGCCTGGGCCAACTGCTGGCCGCAGTCGCAGCGCAGTGAACCGAAGACGTCGCCGGTGAGACACTCCGAGTGCACCCTGGTCAAGGTCGGGCGCCCCGGGTCGAGGTCACCCCTGATCAGGGCCAGGTGGCAGTTGTGGTCGAGGATGGTCTCATAGGCCACCGCCTGAAAATCGCCGTACCTGGTGGGCAAATGTGTCGTTGCCAACCGGCGGATCAGCTTCTCGGTGCGACGGCGGTATCCGATCAGGTCAGCGACGGTGATGATCTTCAATCCGTGTTTTCGCGAAAACTCCAGCAACTGTGGAACGCGTGCCATGGTGCCATCGTCGTTCATGATCTCGCAACAAACCCCGGCCGGATAGAGGCCGGCCAGCCGCGTCAGGTCAACCGTGGTCTCGGTGTGCCCGGCCCTCCTCAGCACTCCGCCGTTTTTGGCCCGCAGCGGAAAGATATGCCCCGGGCGGCGCAGGTCTGCAGGCCTGGCAGCAGGGTCGATGGTCGTCCTGACGGTCAGGGCGCGTTCGTAGGCGGAAATACCCGTGGTCGCCGTGGCCGCGTCCACCGACACGGCAAAGGCTGTCTCCAGGCTCTCGGTGTTATGTTCAACCATCTGCTGGATCTTCAGCTCATCCAGGCGCTCCCCGGTCATCGGCATGCAGATCAGACCTTTTGCATAGGTGGCCATGAAGTTGATGGCCTCAGGGGTGGCTTTCTCTGCGGCAATGATCAGGTCGCCCTCGTTCTCCCGATCCTCGTCATCCACCACGATGACCATCCGCCCTGCCTGGATCTCCTCTATCGCTTCCTCTACCGTATGATATTCGCCGGTTTTCATGACATTCCCCTCCTAATTGAAGTGATGAGTGATGAGTAAAATCATTGCTTCTTTCATCTGTAAATTCGGCGGAGCCTAATTTACATTATAGTGTGCGGCCATGCCAATCTTTCAAGGCATGATACGTACCCTTGTTTGCTATAGTTTGATGCGCAATGCGGAGCGACTTACATTATTGTGTGCGACGCAAACTCATGAGGGTTGTTTAGACTCATTACTCATCACTTTTGACTCATTACTGTTTTAGATAAAACCGTTTTCGAGCAGCGAGTCCATGGTGATCCCCTTCTTTGACTGAACGCCGGCTCGCTGCAACAGGCTGCTCACATACTTGCCCAGCAGGTCAGCCTCTATGTTCAACAGGTCCCCGGTCTTCTTGCCGCCCAGGGTGGTAGTCTCCCTGGTGTGGGGGATCAGGCCGACCATCAGCGCCCCCTCTTTCAAATCAGCGATGGTCAGGCTCACCCCATCCAGGGCCACCGAACCCTGCGGGATCAGGTATGGCTCCAACTCCCCGGGCACGGCCACCCACATCTCGGTGGCAATGCCCTTATCCAGCAGGCTCAGAATAACCCCGGCAGCATCCACGTGGCCGGCGACCAGGTGTCCACCCAGCCTGTCCCCCAGTGCCATCGCCCGCTCCAGGTTGACCCGGGACCCCGCCTGTAAGCGCCCGAGGTTGGTCTTCCGCAGGGTTTCATACATCACGTCAACGGTAAAACTACCGGCCGAAAAGCCGGTCACCGTCAGGCAGGCGCCATTCACGGCGATGCTGTCCCCCAGCCTGATGCCGTCCAAAACCCTGGTCGCCTCCACTGTCAAGGCAGCCGAAGACTGCCCGCTCGCCAGGCTCCGAATCAGTCCCGTCTCTTCAACAATACCGGTAAACATCCAGTCCACATCCCCTGATTTTAGGATGTGAGAGGCGAGAGGTTAGAGGCGAGACCCTTGTTGGCATTGGCGGAGCTGACGTGCAGGCGTGCCTTCTGGTTCTCACTTCTCACCTCCCGCTTCCCACCTCTCAATTGGGTATCCTACGATCACCAGATCCGTGCCCACCTTCTGGCACTCCAGCGCTGTGAGATGCGGCGCCCCGGCCAGATTTTCCGCCCCCGCCCCCCCGAAGGGGCCGGGAGCGCTGCTGCCGCCGATGATCCTGGGGGCGACAAAGAAGATAAACTTATCGATGGCTCGAGCTTTGAGAAAGCTGGCATTCAGGAGACTGCCGCCCTCCAGGAGCAGGCCGACCACCTCCCTGCTCCCCAATTCCTGCAGCAGCGCCTGGATGTCCACCAGGCCGTCCACTCCCGGCAGTTCCCAGACTTCAACCCCCCGCTCCGTCAGCATCTCTTTCTTGCCGGGCGGGCATCGCCCCTCCACCACGGCCACTGCCGCGGGATAATCCCGCGCCGTCTGCACCAACTGAGACTCCGGGGGGATCCTGAGACTGCTGTCGGCGACCACCCGCAGCGGCTTCTTTTCAGCGTCCGGCAGCCTGACCGTCAGCAGGGGGTCATCCTCCAGCACCGTCCCGATTCCCACCAGCACGGCATCGTTCTCCGCTCGAACATGCTGCACCAGGTTGCGAGATTCCGGACCGGTGATCCACTTGGAATCTCCCGACCTGGTGGCGATCTTGCCGTCCAGGCTCATGGCAGCCTTGAGGGTGACAAAGGGCTGTCTGGTCACGATGTACTTGAAAAAAGCCTCGTTGAGGCGCCGGGCCTCAGCATCCAGCACACCTGACCGCACTTCCAGGCCTGCCTGCCGCAAGGCCTGCAGTCCCTTTCCCGCTACCAGGGGGTTGGGGTCCGGGGTAGCCACGACCACCCTTTTGACGCCCGCCCTGATAATCGCCTCGGTGCAGGGCGGTGTCCGTCCAAAGTGGCAGCAGGGTTCCAGGGAAGCGTACAGGGTCGCCCCCCTGGCCTGTGACCCGGCCTGCCCGATGGCGAGGACCTCAGCATGGGGCGTGCCCGCTTTATGGTGATATCCCTCTCCCAGGACTGTTCCGTCGCTGACGATGACCGCCCCCACCATGGGATTGGGGCTGGTCTTCCCCCTCGCCAGCGCTGCCAACTCCAGTGCCCGGGTCATAAAGGCCTGATCTCGATCCACAGCGCCGCCTCCATCTCCCAAGCGAAGTGGCAAAACAAAAAACCCACACCGGAAGGCGGGGTTTGCTATCACAGCCAGCACAAAGCCAGCATGAACAAGAGCGCCCCTCTCCCCTCCAGACTCTACTGTCGGCTCCGGATTCCCACCGGATCAACCCTGCGCCCGCCTGCATCGTTTCACTGATCGCCGGCGCCGGGTTCGCGGGCTCATCCTCCTGTCCACAGATGACAACCCGCTCTAATGCCCCCGCTTCTTTGAAGCGGCGGGATAAGAGCGGCTAGTCACTGTATTAACTGGCTCTATGGTTCAGTGGGGATCAATCCCCCCTGAAGCCAAGACCCAGTTGAAGAGGCATTGCCGCCGGTGCGGGAATTGCACCCGCCCCCGAGGAACTTCACGAATTTCATTTTACACCCATTAACACAGACCGTCAATAACGCGACTAAAAGCGTTCTACTAACTTCCTGTATTCCTGCAAGGCCCCCACCACATCCCCAGATTTGAACAGGGCGGAGCCGATGACGAGGTGATTGGCGCCGGCAGTTGCAACCGCCTCCACGTTGGCCTTGTTGATGCCGCCGTCCACCTGCAGGTCCGGCTGCCAATCGCTTGCATCGAGCATACTGCGCAGAGCCCGGATCTTATCGTACATGCCGGGGATGAACTCCTGCCCCCCCCACCCCGGGTTGACCGTCATCAACAGCACCAGGTCCACCTGGTCAAGGACGTACTCCAGGGCAGACAGCGGTGTGGCCGGGTTCAAGGCCACCCCCGCCTTCAGGCCAAGGGCTTTCACGGCCTCGACGGTGCGATGGAGATGCGGGCAGGTCTCGGCATGAACGGTGATGCTGTCACACCCCGCCTCTGCAAAAGCATCCAACAGGTGATCCCAACAGGTGATCGGGCTGTTCTACCATGAGGTGGGCGTCGAAGGGCAACCTCGTGGTCTCGCGGAGGGCTGCCGCCACCAGCGGTCCGAAGGTCAGGTTGGGAACAAATTGACCGTCCATGATATCCAGGTGCAGGGAGTCGGCGCCGCCCTGTTCGAGGAGCCGCACCTGGTCGGCAAGCCGGCTGAAATCGGCGTTCAGGATAGACGGGGCGATCTTGATCTTCATGAGTAGGTCCTCTCCTTAACCAGCACCTCTGCCAGGAATGACAGGTAGTTCCGGTCCGGCACTCCCCGGCACGGTCGTGTATTTCCGGAAAATACCTGGCGAGATCGGACCTGTCCAGCGGCGGCAGGTCCAGATTGCTGAAACCGGGGGTGTCGGCGATAAAACCGCCGGCCACCGGCAACAGTTCCACATGCCTGGTGGTGTGGCGCCCGCGCCCCAGCTTGCGGCTGATCTCCCCGGTCCCCTGGACGAAACTGGGATCCAGGGCGTTGATGATGGTTGACTTGCCGACGCCGGAGGGCCCGGCCAGGACCGTCACCTTGCCATCGACCGCCCGGCGCAGGGTGTCCAGGCCGATACCCTTCAAAGCGGAGGCAGCGAACGCCTGGTAGCCGGCCTCTCCATACACGGACAACAGCCTGTCCGCCTCCTGCCGGCTGATCAGGTCGAGCTTGTTGAAACAGATCAGCGTCTCCAGGCTTTCTGACTGGCAGCAGACGAGCATCCGGTCCGTCAAGTTCAGGTCCGGATCCGGCTGAGCCAGGGACACCACCAGGAGCACCTGGTCCACGTTGGCTACCCGTGGCCGCAACATGACATTGTTGCGGTGCAGGATCGACTCAAGCGCACCGGAACCGTTCTCCATGGGCGTGAACATCACCCGGTCTCCCACGACCGGGGCGCCCGCCAGCGGGTGCCTGGGGCCGCCGACTTGGCGCAAGCGTCCCCTGGCCCTCAATTCCCAGGTCCGGCCCTCGGCCCGGACATAGTAGAACCCTCCATACGCCTTGATTAACAGGCCCTCTTGCATTCCACACTCCCTTTAAGTTAGCCAACGGGATGTTGTTCCACCATATTCCCCTGAAAATATACTTTCAAGACCCCGGAACCGTAAACCTCGAAATCCTTGTGGAGTTTATCGCCGGGATTCTGGTTCTGATCGTAGGCAACCCGCTCCCCGAGCACATCATCGATGACCACCTTGACCTCGCCGGTCTCGTGCACCTCCAGGTCGACAGGGACGTCCCACTGCTTCGGGCCTGGCCCCGTGCTGCGATAGACGTTGACTACCATCCCCGCCTGCGCCGGCGTGCCCGGACTGATATCCTGGCGGGTGATCATTCCGGCCGGGTAGTCCTGGCTACTCTCGTCAGTGACGGTTCCCAGGACCAATCCCAAGGCTTGCAAGGCTGTCTGGGCCTGGTCCACTGTCTGGCCCTCCAGTGTAGGCACGACCAGGCTGCTGGAACTGATAGTAAGGGTGATCACGCTCTTGCTGGGCACATTACTGTCGCCCTTCGGGTCCTGAGCGATCACCGTTCCCGGCGGACTACCCGGGTCGTTGGTCGCCTGGTCTACATCCTTGACCGTGAAGCCGCTATTGCGCAGAGTGATCTTGGCATCATTCAGCATTGACCCCGTTACGTCAGGCAAATAGGTGAGGCTGGGGCCCTGGCTGACCGAGAGCCGGACTGTCTGTCCCTTTTTCACGAGATAGCCGGCGACAGGATCCTGATTGACCACGATGCCGCTCTTGACACTATCACTGTATACCAACTGCACCGCTGGCGACAGCCCTGCAGCCAGGATGGTGTTTTTGGCCTGATCCTGGCTCATGTTGGTCACTGGCGGCACTGTCACGTCGGCGCCTTGAAAGTACCACTTGAAAAAGGCGTAGCCGCCGCCCACTACCATTAACAGCAGGAAGAGGATCAGGCTGACCAGGGCGGCCGGGCGCAGACGCCGCCGCGCCCGCAAGCGGGCACCCGCCGGCAGACGGAGCTCGCGGGTCAGTTCATCGGCGGCGGCGCTGTCACCGGCCAGCAGGGAACCCTCCGAGAGGGCCTTCTGCATCTCTCTGGCTGACCGGAAACGTTGGGCGGGGTCTTTCGCCAGGGCCTTGAAAATGATCTCCTCCAGCCGCTGGGGTATGGCCGGGTTATCCTTGCACAGCGCCGGAGGGGGGCCCTGCACGTGCTTGAGGGCAACGGTCACGGGGTTGTCCCCCTGGAAGGGCAAGCGCCCGGAAACGGTTTCGTAGAGCACCACCCCCAGCGAGTACAGGTCTGATTTTGGCCCCGTTTCCTCGCCCCGGGCCTGCTCCGGTGACAGGTAGTGCACCGATCCCATCACGGTACCGGATTGGGTCACCGTGGCGCTGGGAACGGACAGCACCCTGGCCAGGCCGAAGTCGGTCACTTTCACCCGGCCCCCGGGAGTCACCAGGATGTTTTGAGACTTGATGTCCCTGTGGATAATGCCTTTTTCGTGGGCATGCGCCAGGGCGGCACAGACCTGGACGCCCAGGTTGACGGTTTCCGCCGGGCTCAGGGGCCCCTCCTTCTGGATAATCCTCTTCAGGGTCAGACCCTCGACAAACTCCATCACCAGGTAAGGCAAGCCATTCTCCTGGCCGACATCGTAGATGCTGACTATGTTCGGGTTCGAGAGACTGGCCACGGCCTGGGCCTCCACCTGGAACCGCCGCACGAAATCCTTGTCCTCCGCCAGGTCGCTTCTCAGAATTTTAACGGTAACGATCCGGTTCAGGATAGTGTCCCGGGCCTGGTACACATGGGACATGCCGCCGGACCCGATCTTGGCAATGATCTCGTATCTCCCGCCGAGTATCTGCCCAACCATCATCTGTCAACCCCCTTGGGTCAAGGCAAGCTGTATCAGTTGGCGCGCTATCGGGGCCGCCACCTGGCCGCCCTCACCCCCGTGCTCGACCATCACGCAGACCGCCACCTGAGGGTCGCCGGCCGGAGCAAAGGCAACAAACCAGGCGTGAGGAGCGCCGCCGGGGTTTTCGGCCGACCCGGTTTTGCCCGCCACCTCCAGCCCGGGAATGACCGCCGCCGTTCCCGTGCCGCTGTTGACAACCCCCACCATGGCCTGCTTGACCTGATCCGCCACCTGTGGCGCCGTCACTTTTCGCCGCACCCGCGGCCTGGCGGTCCAGACAACACCCCTGTCGGGATCCCTGATCTCCTGCACCAGGTAGGGCTGCATCATGACGCCACCGTTTCCGATCGCCCCGGCCACCAGGGCCATGTACAGCGGGGTGGCCAGGATCCTTCCCTGCCCGATGGCTGACTCGGCAAGCCCGTTCGGGTCTTGAAGGCTCTTCTGGTAAAGAGGAACCTGGCTCACCGGCAGGTCAAAGGCCAGGGGATCCCCCCAGCCGAAACTTTCCAGTCCTTTCGTGAAATCCTCCGCCCCAATGCTCAGCCCCAGATGCGCGAAGTACGTATCGCAGGAAACGGCCAGGGCGCTGTCCAGGTCAACCACCCCATGGGCCGCCAAATCGTGCAATACCCGGCCCTGGATCGTGATCTCCCCGGTGCAATCGTAGGTCTCTTTGAGCAATCCGGGATCCTTTCCCAGACCGATCGAGGCAGTGACGATCTTCATCGTCGATCCCGGAGGGTACAGCCCCTGGGTCGCCCGGTCCAGCAGCGGATGTCCGGAGTCGGTACTGATCCTGTCCCACTGGCTCTCCAGACTCTGCAGGTTCGGGTCAAAGGACGGTGTGCTCACCAGCGCCAGGATCTCTCCCGTCTTGGGATTCAACACCACCGCCGCTCCGGTGTATGGCGAGAGCAGGTCCCACGCTCTCTGCTGCAGCCTGTTGTCGATGGTCAGGTAGAGATCATTCCCCCGCGTTCCTTTGATTCCCCAATGCGCTGACAGCCTTTTCACCAGTGAGCCCTTGAGACCCAGCAGTTCGGCATCGTACGCCTTTTCCAGGCCGGTCTTGCCAAGTCGCCTGGAATCGTACCCGATGATGTGCGCATACAGTGGACCGAAGGGATATGTTGTACCCACCGCTAATGCTTCTCCCTGCCGGTCGTAAATTCCTCCCCGGAGCACCCGGCTTTCGACGATCCAGGGGCGGGGATTGGCGCTTGACCGGCTGAGGCTGTCGCCCCTGGCCGCCACGATATAGATGAGGTAGAGGGACAGCAGCAGGAAACACCCTGCAATAAAGTACCGGTATTTGTTTATTGTATCACGCAGAGGATCATTCATAAACCTCGACCCCAAGTAATGAGTAATGAGTTATGAGTAATGAGTTATAGCTAATTTTCGTCACGCTCTCTTTTCAACGAAAACTCGAAGGTCACCGATGACGCATCCTTTCCCCAACGGAGAGTCGAAGGCCACAGATGATGCGTCGTCTCTATATTACCAGGTTCATCAATTCACTGAAACACTGTCAATCTAATTATCCGGTATTCCATCTTTTTAACTCGTCACCCATCACTCATCACCCATCACTCATCACCCATCACTCATCACTCATCACTCATCACTGAATCTTATCTGTATTCGCTGAGCTTCACCAGGAAGCCGATCATAAAGCTGCCGGCGATGTACGAACTCCCGCCATAGGAAAGAAAGGGCAGCGTGATCCCGGTCAGCGGGATCAGGCTGGTCACGCCGCCGACGATGATCAACGTCTGCAGGGACAGCAGGGCGCTGAATCCGAAAGCCAGCAACCGGCCAAAACCGTCGCTCACCTGGAGAGCGACCCTGAAACCCTGCCAGGCCAGCAAGAGATAGAGCATCAGGATTCCCAGGGCGCCGATCAGACCGATCTCCTCACCGATCAGGGGGAAGATAAAATCTGTGTGCACCGCCGGTATCAATGACGGAAAACCGCTCCCCAGCCCCCAGCCCGCGAAACCGGCGCCTCCCAGGGCGAACAGTGACTGGATGATCTGGTAGCCGCCTGCTGCAGCGTGTTGCCAGGGGTTTATAAAAACCAGGACCCGCTCCTTGACGTGAGGAAAGATCAGGTACATCAGGCTGGCGCAGCCAAAGAAGAGCAGCAGGCCGGATAACAGGTGGAACAACCGGTTGGTGGCGGCGTATACCATGCTGATAAACAGGGAAAAAAACAGCAGGGCCATCCCGATGTCTTTCTGAAACGCCAGCAACAGCAATGACAGGCCGATGGCCGCCAGCAGCGGGCCCAGGTAAGGCCAGTCAGGCAGCAGAAAGCGGCCTACCCGGCGCGTGCCCAGGCGCAGCACTTCCTTGTTCTCGTCGAGATAGCCCGCCAAAAAAATGATGATAAAGATCTTTACCAGTTCGGAAGGTTCGAGGTTCATAGCGCCAAGGGTCAGCCAACTGCGGCTTCCCCCCACGGTGGCGCCAAAAAGCACGGTCATGAGCAGGAAGAACATCCCGATCGCCAAAAAGAGATATTTATAGTCGAACAGTCGCCTATAGTCCCGCAAGATCGACCGGGTCAGCCAGAAAACAACCACTCCGAGAATAATCCAGTATGACTGCCGCAGCCCGAAGACCGGGTCGATCCGGAACAGGAAGACCAGGCTCAGGGCGGACAGGATGGCTACCGGAATGAAAAAGAAGGAACCCCAGCCCTGGCGTTGAAGCTTCAGGCAGGTGGCGCTGAGTATGACCGCAACCGCAGCCAACAGGCAGAGGTCGCGCAGCGTCAGCATCTGCTGCCAGTATAGAGACAGGCCGCCGGCCAATAGCAAGATTCCGGGGGCGATGGAGAGCCAGAAGTGCCTATTTTCTTGGCGCAGTGGATTCAGGCCGAGGGTCACCCTGCCGATCTGCAGGCGGTCGCCGGGCAGCAGCCGCTCAGGCAGATTGAGGGGTCTGCCGTTAATCGAGGTGCCGTTGACGCTGCCCAGGTCTTCAACGAAGTAGCCTTCTCCGGAGGCGTAGACCCAGGCATGGCGAGCCGATACAAAGGCATCCGGAAGAACGATGTCACAACCGGAGTCCCTCCCGATCACCGCTTCCCGGTTCAGGCTCCAGGTGGCTCCGGGCGCCTGCCCGGACGCGCCCGGAGGGCACCCGGCCAACAGCCAATCGGATTTGAGTACCGTGAGTGCACGGGAGGCAGCTCGTGGCGACCACTCCCTCTTTTTCAGGTATAAATAGAGGATCAGGGACATGAAGGCATAGAACAGGGCTGACATGGTATATTTTTGGAGCAATGCCACCCAGAACATGCCCAAACCCTAACCCCCTTCGATCTGAAATATATTCTCCCCGATCTGGATCAGGTCGCCGGCGCCGATCTGCTTTTCCTCAATCCTGTCGCCGTTGACAAAAGTGCCGTTGCGGCTCTTCAGGTCTTTTAAGAACAGCGCTCCGTCCCGCCACTCCACCTGGGCGTGTTCACGGGAGGCGTTGATATCTGTGAGATAGATGTTGTTGGTCATCTTGCGCCCGATGGTGAGGCGTTGTTGTTCGTGTTCCCGTCCCAGGGAGAAGATCTTGCCCATATCGGAGCCCTGGACCACCGCCAGGTAGAGTCCATGCTCCCGGCCATCAGCATCCCTCTTGCCGAAGATCATGGTCTGGTCGATGCGCTGCAATTCGGTAGTATGCCCGGCGCCGGCCTCTTCCCCGTGCCCGGCCCTGGCCGCCTCCTCTGCAGTTGCGCTGACGGCGGCGTTGAAGGAGGACTCGATCCTGATCCCCCCCGCATCCAGCGCCTGGTCCTCCTTAAGGGAGACTTCCGGCTTTCCGATCAGGGAAAATCCCCTCTCCTCCGCCTGTTCCAGGAGGTGCCCCTCCAATTCCAGGGCCAGGGCGGATTGCAGCGGGGCGGTCTGTTCAAAGTCGGCGCTTCCCAGGCAGACGGTAAAAACATTGGGCGCATAGACCCGGGAGACGCTGACCCTCCGCTTGTCGCCCATCTCCCTTACCAGAGCCCGGGCCACCTCCACGGGCTGCAAGGGCCCGGCGCTTTTTCTGAACATCCCCTCCCAGTACTTTTTCAACAAGGCATCGAGATCCTGCAAACTCACCGTTTCACCCCACTTTCCTTAAAGCCGCCAGAAAAAAGCCATCTGTACCGTGACGGTGCGGCAGCAGTTGGAAGCGCCCCTGCTCCGCCATCCGGCGGTCCGCGCCGTCAATCAAGAAAGACGGCGGCGCCAGCCTGGAGATATCCACGGTCTCCCAATGATCGTGGCTGCTCAGAAACGCTGCGACCACATCCCCGTTCTCTTCCGGCTCGGTGGAACAGGTGCTGTAGAGCATGATCCCCCCGGTCTTTAAACACTTGCTTATTCCATTCAATATTTGTTTTTGCTGCCTGGCATGCGCGGCCAAGTCAGGCGCCTGCGCCTTCCATCTCAGGTCGGGCCGGCGCCTGATCACTCCCAGCCCGGAACAGGGAGCATCCACCAGCAGATAATCCACCAGGCCCAGGGTATCCTCAGGAGGCGTCGCCGCATCCTGCAAGCGCGTTGACACGATGGTAACGCCCAGCCTCCGGCAGGCATCGGCAATTAAACGCAAGCGGTGCGGGTGGACATCGAAGGCCAGCAGCCGGCCGCAGTTCTCCATCAACTGCGCCAGGTGGGTGGTCTTGCCGCCAGGCCCGGCGCAGGCGTCAACCACCATCGAGCCTGGCTGCGGCCGCAGGACCAGCGACGCCAGCATGGAACTCTCGTCCTGAACGGCAAAACAGCCGGCCCGGAATGAGGGCAGTCCGGTGATGGAAATGTGCGGGGCCACCCTTACGGCTTCAGGGATCAGGGGGCTCGGGCGGACAGCGATCCCTTCCTGCTCCAGCATCCGGAGCAGCCCCTGCGGGTCGATCCGCAAGGTGTTGCAGCGCAAGACTACCGGCGGCGGTTCATTATTGGCCCTGCAGAGGGCAATCGTCTCCTCCTGGCCGAAGCGCTGCAGCCAGCGCTCCACCAGCCAAACCGGATGTGAATATTTGACGCTGATGTGTAGGACCGGGTCCTGATCAGGGTCGGGATAGGATATCTCATCCCGGCGCCGGGCAATATTGCGGAGCAGGCCGTTCACAAAGCCGGACAGGTCACCGAGCCTCCAGGTCTTGGCCAACTCGACCGACTCGTTGCAGGCCGCCGACACGGGCACCCGCTCCAGGAACAACAACTGATATACCCCCAGGCGGACAATATTGCGCGTTATATAATTCATCCTGGCTACAGGAACCTTGCTGAATTGGTCGATCACCCAGTCCAGGGTGTTTTGCCGGCGCAGGACGCCATAGACCAGTTCTGTCAGCAAGCCCGCGTCCCGGGCCTCCAGGGCAGGGCGCCGCGCCCAGGGGGCACCCGGCGCGGACATGAGTTTTTGCAGGGCCAGGTTGGCGTAGGCGCCTTTTCTTTCCACCGAGAGCAACACCCGCAAGGCCTCATCCCTGACGGCGTGCGGGTTGCGTGACCTGGAAGGGCTCTCCTTCTTGATAGATCCTCACCTCTGGACCACTGGCAAAGAATTGGATGGCCGCCTCAACATCCTGTAAATTGACCCTGGTATTGAAACAGGGCCCACAGGGCCGCTCGTTCATGATTCCCAGCACAGGCAGCGGGCTGGCATCCTGGATGCCGCTAGCCAGGTCCCGGTCACAGGCGATGGCAATGATCGCCTTCGGACGGTACACTTGGACAAAACGCCGGGCCAGAGTGCCACCGGTAGCGAAGGCCAGGTTGACGCCGTATTGCTCCCGCAAGGAGATCAGACCGGTCACCAGGCACTGGCCGCACCTCCTGCAGTTGTCAAAGCTCTGGGTGATCTTGTGGGGACACTCCGAATTCTGCAGGCAATGGGGCGCCAGCACAAGGATCTGGTCGCTCTGCACCTGCTCCCGGCGCGCCCTGATCATCTGGTTATTGACCTCGATGAAGGAACTCCTGATCCGCTCCTGGCTGATTCCCAGCACCCGCCCCAGGAGCAGCACGATCGGAAACAGGAGGTGCAGCGTCGCCCTGATCAGGTGCTGGAAAGAGGGAATGGTCCTAGCGCTCCAGATGGTCAGCACAATGCCGATGATGCCGCAGGAAACAATCCCCAGCGTGATCATCACCAGCGAGGCCAGCAAAAGCAGCATCAGCCGGTGCCAGGGAAGATTCCAACTGAAAGCCAGAAACGCGATAAAAAGCACCAGCAGGATAATGAATGCCACTGCCAGGCCCAGCAAGCTGATAAAGAGGCGTTTCCTGACATGCACGACTTTGGCTTAACCCCCCAGTAACAAACCCGGACGAACACGATAGCCCCGCACAAACTCGGCCGCGCTCATACTGGAGCGGCCGGCAGGCTGAACTGACTCGATCACAAGCTGACCACGACCGGTCTGCACTGTAAACCCCGACCTGGGATCCGCATCCGAGACAGTTCCGGGCCGGCCACCCGAATCTCCGTCCGGAGTACCGCCGCCAGGCCGGCTGCGCCAGATCTTCAATCCCTTGCCGTTAAACAGAGTATGCGCCCCCGGGCTGGGATTCATACCCCTGATCAGGTTGCACAGGCTGACAGCATCCCACGACCAGTCGATCCTCTCCTCTCCCGGTGTCAGGGCCGGGGCATAGGTAGCCCGGCGCTGATCCTGGGCGAGGCGCGGCGCCCCGCCTCTTTCCACCAGGCTCAGGGTCTTGCAGAGCATTTCAGCGCCCAATCCGTCCAACCGGGCAGACAGCTCCCCGGAAGTCGTCCCGGGTTCGATCATTACCGCCTCCTGCAGGATAACGTCGCCCGCATCCATCTCCGGGGACAGGTACATGGTGGTCACACCAGTCCTGGTCTCGCCGTTCATGATCGCCCGCTGGATGGGCGCCGGCCCCCTGTACGCCGGCAACAGGGAGGGGTGGATATTGATGCATCCCAGCGGCGGCAGTTCGAGCACCGCCTTCTTTAGCAACTGGCCGAAAGCGACCACCACGATCACCGACGGCCTGAGGTTTTCAGTTGCCAGCAAGTCAGCCAGCCCCGCCCCCGATTCCGGCTGGTAAACCGTCAGGCGCCGGTCCAGGGCAAACTGCTTGACGGGAGAGGGGCCGAGCTTGCGCCCCCGCCCCCGCGGCCGGTCAGGCTGGGTAACCACCCCCAGCAGCCGCCACCTGCTGCTTGCCAGCAACTCCAGGGCCGGTATGGCAAAATCGCTGGTCCCGAGAAAGAGAATATCCAAAATAGCTCATACGCCCCGCTTTATTGATCGCCGTTGACTATCTCGGTGGCCTTGTCTATAAACAGGATCCCGTCCAGGTGGTCGGTCTCGTGCTGGAGCGCCCGGGCGCCCATACCATCGGCCGTGATCTGGATCTCCCGGCCGTTGCGGTCCCATCCCTTGACGATTACCTGGGCGGCTCTCTCAACCTCGCCGGCCACTCCGGGAATGCTCAGGCATCCTTCAACAGCAACCTCCTGGCCTTGCATGGAGATGATCTCCGGGTTGACGACCTCCCACATGCCCTCCCCGCAATCCACCACGATCACCCGTTTGGCCACGCCGATCTGCGGGGCGGCCAGGCCCACTCCCTTGGCCGCATACAAGGTATCGGCCAGGTTATCGAGCAGCTTTTTAATGCTGTCATTGACCTCCGGCACCGGGCTGGACTTCTGGCGCAGCACCGGATCCCCCAGTTCTACAATCTTATAGACAGCCATCGCACCTAACTCCTCCATTAAAATCCAACAGCCAACGGCTAACGGCCCACGATCATTATAAGCCGTAAGGATCGACTTCGATACTTATTATAACACTTGTATTTTTTTTAAAGCGCTGAATGCAGTCGCGGATCTCACTCTTCAGTCCGCCCAACTCGCCCATGAGCATCACCTGCCACCTGTACAGGTCCTGCAGGCGCAGCACCGGCGCCGGGGCAGGGCCTAACAGCCTCACCCGCTCCCCAGGCAATAGGGCAACCAGGGCCTCGGCCAGTTCGTTGATGCGCCTCTCCACCTGCTGCTCCCTCTCCCCGGCCACCCGGATGCGGATCAACTCCCCACAGGGAGGGTAGCCGGACAATTCACGGTTCCTGATCTCCTGGCGGTAGAACGAGGGATAACCGGCGAAGCAGGCAGCCTGGATGCTGTAGTGGTCGGGAAAATACGTCTGGACCACCACCTCGCCCGGAACCCGCCCCCTTCCGGCCCTGCCTGCAACCTGAGCCAGCAGTTGATAGGTGCGCTCCGTGGCACGGTAATCGGGTAGCTTCAGGGCCAGGTCGGCATCGAGCACTCCTACCAGGGTCACCCCCGGAAAATCGTGGCCCTTCGCCACCATCTGGGTCCCGATCAGAATGTCTGTCTCCTGCTTCCCGAAACTGTCGAGGATCCTGTCAAATTCCCCCTTGCGACGGGTGGTGTCAAAATCCAGCCGCTGAATCCTGGCCTGGGGATAAAAACGCCGGAGTAGATGTTCCACCCGCTGGATCCCGGTTCCCAGATAGCGCAACGACCCGGCAGTCCCACACCCGGGACAGCGCTCCGGGAGGGGACGCCTGGAATTACAGTAATGACAGCGCAGGTCCCCGGTGGTGCGGTGATACACCAGGGAGATGGAACAGCGCTCGCACTTCAAAACCAGCCCGCATGACGGGCAGAACACAATCGGTGAGTATCCCCTCCGGTTTAAAAAAAGGATGACCTGCTCCCGCCGCTGCAGCCGGAGGGCGATCTGCCCGGACAGGTACTGCCCCAGCAGATTGAACCGCACATCATGCTCCTGCCTCAGATCGATGACGGTTACCCGCGGCAGGCGCCGCCCCTGTGGCCGCCTGGTCAACCTGAGCAGCCGGTACCGCCCGTCCCGGGCGCCCGTATAGCTTTCCAGCGACGGTGTCGCCGAACCCAGGATCAGCACCGCCCCGTTGCCCCGGGCGCGCCTTACAGCAACCTGCCGGGCATGGTAGTAGGGGCTCTCCTGCTGTTTGTAGGAGGCGTCCTGCTCCTCGTCGACGATGATCAGCCCCAGGTTCTTGAATGGGGCAAAGACGGCAGAGCGGGGGCCGATCAGAATGCTGAGCACGCCCTGCCTGATCCCTGACCAGGTCTCGTACCTCTCGCCCCGGGACAGCCTGCTGTGCCAGACCGCCACCTGGTCGCCCAGGGCGGCCCGGAACCAGGCGACCGCCTGCGGTGTCAGGGCGATCTCCGGCACCAGGTACAGCACCTGGCGTCCGAGGGACAGGGCTGTCATGGCCGCTCTCAGGTACACCTCCGTCTTCCCGCTGCCGGTGATCCCGTGCAGCAGGAACTGCCGCCCTGCACCCGTCGCACCCGGCTGGCGCTCGGCACTCGAATATGAGGCCATACCTGTAGCAGCAGCTTCCTGCCGCCCCGCGCCGGGGGCGGACCCGGCGCCGCCGCTTGCAAGCGCTCTTCCACTATTGTTGCCCCCCACCCTGAGCGCCGCCTCGATCTCCCTCAGCGCCACAACTTGTTCGGCATTTAGCGCCAACCTGCCGTGACGACCGGCCGGGGTCATCCCCTCCGCCGGGGCATGTTTCCTGGTACGAACCGGTTTCTCGGGGGGAGACATCAGTTTCAGGATCTCCGGCAGCGGATGGAGATAATAATCGGCCATCCACCTGGCGAGCCGCAGCAGTTCCGGATTGAAATCCGGCTTATCGCCCACAACCGACTCGATCGGCCGCAGGGTAACCCCCGGCGGCGGGGCGCTAAAGCCCACCACCCAGCCCTGCACCGTCTTTTTCCCGAAAGGGACGAGCACCCTCGCCCCCAACTCCAGGCCAGGCATCTCTCCGGGGGGCAGGTAGTGAAACACCTGATCATGGCGCAGATGGCTGATCTCCACCACTACCTCCGGGCGCTCATCCATTGCCGGCCCCTGTTCCAATATATGTTAGTTTTTGTGAAGCCGGCCTCCTCATGCCAGGTCTTCGCTCCTCTCGGACATTATTTATCTTGTAGTTTGCCGAGGCTTCAACTGGATCTTGGCTTCAGCGGAGGATTGATACCCCCACTGAAGCTTAGAGCCAGTTAATACAGTGGCTAGCCGCTCTTATCCCGCCGCTTCAAAGAAGGCCGGCTTGAAGCTACGCTTCAGGCTGAAGGCCCCGCCGGCACACAGGCGGTGGCAAGAGCGGGTTGTCATCTGTGGTGAATTCTTGTCCCCTCCAGTATCCGCAGGTCGAAGTAACCACTTGACCTCCTGCCGAAAATGAAGCACTCCTGTCCTTCAAATAGCACTTTGTCAAACAGTTGGAACCCGAAGACGTACCTGGGAGCCTTGTTAGACTTACGGACATCTGAATCACATCAGTATCCTTCATCTCTCAAACTCCCCAGCAACCAGACGCTCGGTAACTTGTTTCAAGGTAAATCTTGTAGTGAACTGGCGCACGCTATCAATTTCTGAGATCTTGGAAAGCAAACCCCGGTTCCTCAACTCATACAGCGCCGGCACAAGCTGATCCGGCTGCCAGAGTATCGCCCGCATGAAAGGGTTCTGCTCAAGTCTTGCCAGATCATACATGCCTGGCTCTGGAAATTCGCTGTGCAAGATGAAAGCGAAGGAGGGAATCAGAACTCTGCGGTAGGAAAAAGTCAATTTTGTCTTGTCAGCCCGCACTATCCCACCGGTGACCAAGGCATCTACTACTGCCTTGGCGCAATCGCCAACACTTTTTTGTAGGCTGGGATAATGCTGCGCAATATATTCCCTGAGCAGGCTACGCTCAAGGCAGCCAGAACCGATTGACCGTATTAGCAACTCATCAGCGATGCCCAACATGGAGTTTTCCATCTTGCAGAAACGATAAAAACAAACATCCTTGAGTTCCTGTCGGCCAGCATATTCTTTTGCAAACAGCCGCAACTCTTTGTCGGCATAGCCTCGGGGAAACATGCGGCGCGTTATATAATTTGTATACCGGTTGCGCGTCTGTTCGGCACTAAAATGCAGGTTTGTTCTGAAATAATTCTTAACGTCTTCCAAAGACTCAGTATCAGGAATGATGGGGAGAAGCTCGATGGCCTCTTTTAAAACTGCCTTGGCAAATAAACCACTGCCATATCCCTTGATGGCTGGTCTTGGTGTGAATTCCTTTGCCTGTTTTTCATCCAAATTCGCCGGGGTCTCAAAAAGGATGGCTTGAAATAGATCCTGATGCTTTTCCGGCTTGTCCTTCTTTTTCTTTACCGGATAATGCTTGCGTATCCAATCAACAAGCTTTAACAGGGTTGCGGTATACGATCTCACCTCCTGGCACCCTGAAAGTGATTCCAGATCAGCATTCAGGACACCGGAGAGATCCCCGAATTGATCAATCAGACGCTGGGCAAGTGGCTGGACATCTTTCTGCGGAATGGCATACATGAGAAGCAACTCCAAAAGAGCCGCTTTCTGGCGAGAGCTATCTTCACCAGCCACAAAACTGTCTCTCAGTCTCTGCCTGTGCCCGGTAAGCTGTTTTTCTGTGACTTTCATTCGACCCATCCCATAAATTTGCTATTGTTACCAACATTATTACTTATTTTCTTCTTAATTCAGGTTTTTCCTGCATGTACACCAATTTTCGCATTTATGGCGCGAACAGAGCGACAAGAAGAGGCGGGAAGGTCAACACGAATTGATCCACGAGCAAACCAGGAGAGGGGGCCAGTCACCACATGGAAACGACTCCGTTGTTCAATTGGATTCGGGAGAAATGGATTGAGTTCGGCTCTTGGAATATACAACGATGCAACACCGTGTTTGCTTATTGCCACAAGAAAGCCACCTTCAGGGATTTAATCCCCCAAAAGGTGGCTTATTAACAACTTCCATCTTCTTACCACAGATGACTACCCGCTCTAATGCCCCCGCTTCTATGAAGCGGTGGGATAAGAGCGGATACGTCACTGTATTAACTAGTTCTAAGCTTCAGTGGGGGAAAGACAATCCCCCACTAAAGCCAAGAACTAGTTGAACGCTCCCGCTAACGCCGGTTCCCGCTTCCGATCTTCCCCGCCTCTCTTCTGAGCAGCGCCGTCCGGTCGGTTCTCTCCCAGGACAGGTTCAGGTCGGAGCGCCCGAAGTGCCCATAGGCGGCAGTCTGCTTGTAGATCGGGCGACGCAGGTCCAGTTCCCTGATGATCGCGGCCGGTTTGAAGTCGAATTGTTCATCGACCAGCCGGCAGATGGCCTCATCCGGGATCACGCCCGTGCCGAAGGTGTCTACATGCACCGAGATCGGCCTGGCCACCCCGATCGCATAGGCCACCTGGATCTCACAGCGGCGGGCCAGCCCCGCGGCCACCACGTTCTTGGCTGCATAGCGCAGATAGTAGGCGGCTGAGCGGTCGACCTTGGTGGGGTCTTTGCCGGAAAAAGAGCCGCCCCCATGCCGGGACATTCCGCCATAGGTATCGACGATGATCTTGCGCCCGGTCAGGCCGGTGTCTCCATGGGGGCCGCCGATCACGAAGCGTCCGGTAGGATTGACGTAAAAGCGGGTCTTGCTGTCCAGGTACTCACCGGGAACTGCCTGCCTGATCACGGCCTCGATGATCTCATCCCGGATCTGCGACAACGGAATTTCAGGCGCATGCTGGGCGGAGACCACCACCGCATCCACCCTGACCGGCCGGTCGCCCTCGTATTCAACGGTTACCTGGGTCTTGCCATCAGGCCGCAGGTACGGCAGGATCCCGCTCTTGCGCACATCCGCCAGCCGGCGGGCCAGGCCGTGGGCGAGATCGATCGGCAGGGGCATCAAGTTCACGCACTCATCGGTGGCATATCCGTACATCATCCCCTGGTCTCCCGCCCCCAACTCACCGGTGGTGATCTCTCCTGTCTTGACCTCCAAGGCGGTGTCTACCCCCAGGGCGATGTCGGGCGACTGTTCATCGATGGCGGTGATCACGGCGCAGGTATCACAGTCAAAGCCGAATTTGGCCCTGGTGTACCCGATCTGCCGCACCGTCTCCCTGGCAATGTGCGGAATATCCACATAGCATTCGGTGGTGATCTGCCCCGCCACAAACACCAGGCCGGTTGCCACCATGGCCTCGCAGGCAACCCTGCCGTTAGCATCCTGTTCATAGATGGCATCCAGGATGGCGTCCGCGATCTGATCGGCCATCTTATCCGGATGTCCCTCGGTAACTGACTCCGAGGTGAAGAATCTGCTTGCCATGACTACACCTTCTTAGCTTGTAAAATAGCTGCCACTTTATCCAGCAGTATGCCGGCCACTTCCTTTTTTGACAGCACTGGAAGTTTGATGGTTTCCCCACATGAGTATAATAATGTGACAAGATTGGTATCAACCCCGAATCCGGCGCCGGGTTCGGTCAGGTCGTTGGCTACAACCAGGTCCAGGTTCTTCTGCCTCAGCTTGTCTCCGGCGTTTTCCAGCAGGTTTTCGGTCTCGGCGGCAAATCCCACCAGGACCTGCCCGCTTTTATGCTCTCCGAGATAGCTCAGAATATCGGGCGTTCTTTCCAGTTCCAGGACCGGCCTGGCAACCTGCTTTTTCAGTTTTTGCCCGGATTTCTGCCGCGGCCGGAAATCGGCCACCGCGGCGGCTTTGATGACAGCGTCCACCTGGTCGTACCTGCTGACAACCGCCTCGAACATCTCCTGGGCGGTCTCCACCGGCACCAGGTTGACTCCGGGCGGCGGCACGAGTTGCGTCGGGCCGCTGACCAGGGTCACCTCGGCGCCTCTCCTGGAGGCCTCCTCGGCGATGGCGTGACCCATCTTGCCGGAACTGTAGTTAGAGAGGAACCTGACCGGGTCCAGGGGCTCCCGGGTAGGTCCGGCGGTGACCAGGATTCTTATTCCTGCCAGGTCCTGACCGGTCGAGAAAACCTGTGACACTGCGCCGATGATCACGTCCGGAGAAGCCAGCCGGCCCTGTCCCACTGACCCGCAGGCCAGCCTGCCTGATTCGGGATCGATAAAGCGATAACCGATCCCTTTCAAGTAAGCGATCTTTTCCTGCAGCACCGGGTTGGCGTACATCCCGTCGTTCATGGCCGGCGCCAGCAGCACCGGCGCCCTGGTGGCCATGATGGTCGCCAACAATAAATCATCTGCCAGACCGGCTGCCAGCCTGGCAATAAAATCGGCTGTTGCCGGCGCCACCAAAATCAAACCGGCACGTCCGGCCAGGCTGACGTGCCCGATTTCCCAAGACCCGGGGGAAGCGAACATATCCACATGAACGGGGTTCTGCGAGATTGCCTGCAGCGTCAGGGGGGTGATGAATCTCGTGGCTGCCGGGGTCATGATCACGTGCACCGCATAATTCTGCTTGACCAGCAGGCTGGCCAGCTCCGCCGCCTTGTAGGCGGCAATGCTGCCGGTAATACCCAGGATGACGTTCTTGTTCATGTTTTTGACCCGCACTCGGAATGATAGATCAACAGCCTGCCGTCGGCTATCTCATTCAGGGCGATGCTCACCGGCTTGATCTGCCTTTCATCCGCCCGGGGTTGCTCCCCTTCCGTGAGCATGCGCCCCCTCTTGGCTGCGGCGACAACAAGCTCATACTTGCTGGAAACCTTTTTCATCAACACATCGAGACTGGGTTGTTGCATTTATCTGCCTCCTTGCAACGGATGCCCCGCGCCCGCAAGCGGCGGTGCCGGGTCCAGCGGACCGGGCGCCGGGCGCCCTATGGGCACGATGTTCGCTTCGCTCACTATTAAGGAAGTCAGATGAAAGACTTGCATGCTTTTAGGTTGTTTTAAATCTTTTTCTGACCTCTGACATCTTGCTTCTGACTTCCGTTTTTGGCATCCCTGATGATCTCCAGCAGTTCTGCGAGGGCATATTCCGGCTTATCGTTGATGACAACGTGATCATATCGATCCGCCGCCTGAAGTTCAGACAGCACACAGTCCATCCTGACTTTGAGGTCTTGCGTGCTCTCCGTCCCCCGGTGCGCGATCCGGGCGCCCAACTCCTGCAATGAAGGCGGCTCGATGAAGATCAACAGGGCATCCGGATATAACTTCTTGACGTTCAGTGCTCCTTGGACATCGATCTCCAGCAGCACGTCCCACCCGGCCCGCAGGTGGTCCTCCACCGCCGGGCGCGCTGTGCCGTAGCGGTGGCCATAAACCTCTGCCCACTCCAGGAACTCACCCCGGTCGATCAGTTGCTGAAACTCAGCATCAGTAATAAAAAAATAATCCACCCCGTTCCGTTCGCCCGGACGGGGCTGGCGGGTGGTTGCCGAAACCGAATATGTCAGGTTGGGGAGAGCTTGCCGCAGCATGGCGCAGAGCGTACCCTTTCCTGAGCCCGAGGGCCCAGATACAACAATCAACAAGGGCTTTGCAGTCACCCCCCTGCCTCCTGTCAGAGCATCGGTCTATTCATCCTGCTGGAGTACATCCTTGCTAGAAAGCCGGTGGGCGACAGTCTCCGGCTGAACTGCGGACAGGATCACGTGGTCGCTGTCGGCGATCACCACGGCTCTGGTTCTCCGCCCGTAAGTGGCGTCGATCAGCATGCCCCGATCGCGGGATTCCTGGATGATCCTCTTGATCGGCGCTGACTCCGGGCTGACAATAGCAATGATCCGGTTGGCGGAGACAATATTCCCGAAACCGATATTGATCAGCTTGATATCCATAACACCCTCCTTGAGTTGGCTCTCCCTTGATTGTTACTCCACGTTTTGCACCTGTTCACGCATCTTCTCCAGCTCGCTCTTAACCTCGATCACCAGCGGTGAGATCGTCAGATCGGCTGCCTTGGACCCGAGGGTGTTGATCTCCCGGTTCATCTCCTGGATCAGGAAATCGATCTTTCTTCCCACAGGATCTGTGGAATTCAGCATTTCGGCAAGCTGTTCCAGGTGTGAATGCAACCGCACCAGTTCCTCGGTGATGCTGCTTCGCTCGGCAAACAGGACAACCTCGGTGGTCAGGCGCATCTCATCGATCTCGCCGTCAACTGACAAGGCCTGCAAGCGCCTCCGGAGGCGGGATCGCAGGTCCTCTTCAATACGAGGGGTCTGTGCCTGGATCTCATTGACAATGCTGGCGATCCGCTCCCTACGCAAGTGAAAATCCACGGCCATCCGTTCGCCCTCGCGGGACCTCATGGCGCCGAGTTGCTGCAGCGCCTCTGTCAAAGCCCTGCGTACCACCACCCAGACCCGTTCCAGATCATCCCCGGCCTCTTCTTCCACAATCACTCCTGGATACTGGGCAATGCTGAAAACATCCGGTTGGAAATCAATTTTCACTGTTTCCGCCAATTCCCTCAAGCATTTATGATACGCAACAACTAATTCTTTGTCAAGCTTGACATTGCGCTTTTTTACGTTGTTATCCGTGAACGTGACAAATATGTCCAGGTGCCCTCTGGACACCTGGGACTGCACCTGCTCCTTGATGCGCTCCTCCAGGACGATGAAGGGCCTGGCAATGCGCACCACGGCTTCACAAAAACGGTGATTCACACTGCGGATCTCCACCGTGGTCTGCAGCCCATCCTGCTCTGCCGCACCACGGCCATAACCGGTCATGCTTTTGAGCATGTTCAGCCACTACCTTCCGAACGATTCTTTAAGACGCCTGAAGGCCTCGGAAAGACGCTCCGTGGGAATAGTGAGCGAGATCCTGAAAAATCCCTCTCCACAGGCTCCATATCCGATCCCCTGGGTTAGCACCACTCCCGCCTTTTCCAGCACCAGTTCGGCGAATTCCGTCGAGGTGTACGGGGGCGGAACCGGCGCCCAGACGTAGATGGTCGCCTTTGGCGGGTCGACATGCCAACCCAGGCTGCGCAGGCCCTCTACCACTATGTCACGCCGCTCCCGGTAGACCTGCAGCGTGTTCCGGACGTAGTCCTGGGGGCCTGTCAGAGCGGCGATCCCCGCATACTGTACCGCCTGGAAGACGCCGGAATCGAGATTGGACTTGAGAGTCCCCAGGGTCTTGACGACATCGGCATTGCCGGCGGCCCAGCCCAGGCGCCAGCCGGTCATGTTGTAAGTCTTGGACAGGGAATGAAATTCGATCCCCACCTCCCTGGCGCCTTCTGCCTGCAGAAAGCTGGGGGCCACGTAGCCGTCAAAGGTGATCTCGGTATACGGCGCATCGTGGCAGATGATCAGGTCAAAGCTGCGGGCGAAGCTGACCGCCTCCCGGAAGAAATCGAGGCCGGCCACGGCGCCGGTGGGGTTGTTCGGGTAATTGAGAAACAGGAGCTTGGCCCGGCGCGCCACATCGGCAGGAACGGCGGCAAAATCGGGCAGGAAGCCGCGTTCCGCTTTGAGCGGGAGCAGGTAGTTCTCCGCCCCTGCCAGGGCAGCGCCGATGCCATAGACCGGGTAGCCCGGGTCCGGGATCAGGGCATAGTCGCCGGGGTTCAGATAGCAGAAGGAGATGTGCCCGATTCCCTCCTTGGAGCCGATCAGGGTCACCACTTCCGACCGTGGATCCAGTGACACGCCGAACCG
>JBEKFU010000008.1:0-31862 GCA_050013155.1 Thermacetogeniaceae bacterium
TTTCATGTCGTCAGATATGCTTCGCAGGGCATGGATGCCGTTCGGAAGGTGGTTAAAAAGACCCTTACCGAGAAGCAACGCAGAGCATTTAAGCATGACAGGTATGCTCTCCTGAGCCGACCTAAAAATCTAACTGTCCATCAACAGCTTGCTCTCGGCCACTGCTTGACCTACCCCCCGTTAAAGCTGGCCTACGAACTGAAGGAAAGCCTTTACGGTCTCTTTGATAACAGCCCCAATAGGAAGGTCGCCGAACAGGAATATGACTCCTGGCTGAAACGACTCACCCATCAAATTGAACCGTATTTTGAACCTCTGACGAAGGCTATGGAGAACTGGCACGAAGAGATATTCTCATACTTCGATCTCATGCCCAACCCGGTCACCAACGCTTATACCGAGTGTCTTAACGGCATTATCAAGAAGATTAACCGGGATGGCAGAGGCTACAAGTTCGATGTCCTGAGAGCCAAGATCCTATTCAGCGAGGGCACTCACAAAGTCATTACGCCTAAATTTAACCGCCGCCCCGCCAGTAGTGGTATAGCCAACATGATGGAAATGCTCATATCTGATGTTGGCGCGGATTACCAGATCAGGGATTACGGTGTTGACATGTACACACTTCTCCACTTATTGGAAGAAGGTCTTTTCTTCCCTGATCAACACTAATTCTCGGATAGCCGAATTATTTAGTATCCTTGACTGTTTAAAACGATATGAGTGCATAGATATAATCAGTCATGTTGAGGATGAAATAACTGTATCTCTGACATTAACTGGTCTTGACAACGCAGATGCATTGTTAGCAGAAAAAGCTAAATCAAAAATTGGCTTTGTTTTAAAAAAGGAGGGATAAGTACAGCCGAGGATCGTAGAATTATTATAACTCTTGGTAAGGAGGGAATTTATGCTACAAATAATATCAGGTAAATTTTTTGAAAGTGACGATAGGAGCATATCTGATTGTAAAGGTATACTTTATTCAAATATTTTATGGTTCGAGAAAATAGAAACCTGCATTGCTACGTTGGAAGCCACTGATGCTTATAGCCCCATTCCTGGTTATGTAATGAGTTATCGAAATCAAATTGAAAACGAAAAAGGATCGAATGGACTTCTGCTAGTAAAAACTGGTGATGTCGATATTCTAAAACAGTTTAAATATCTATGTACGTTTGGTCTTAAAGCCTTTTTTAATGAAGATAGAAATGTTGTTTATAAAATGTGCCGCACTGCTCCAATGGGTGCAGAAATAGTGACATTAACTACATTGTCTATTAATCGATATCTTGAAGGTAATGTGGTAACAACTTCCTGAGCATAAGCAGTTTGTCCTTCATTAATTTCTTTACAGAGTTCGCGTATCTGTTCAGTAGCTTTTTTTCTTTCTTCAAGGGTATTCCCTGAATTGAGTTGGTTAAATATATCAGGTGAAAGCATTAACACTAGATTTAATATTGCAACTGAAGTACCATTAAAACCTTCAATAACTGGTTGAATAGTGGTTCTATTTTTTCGAAGCCAAATTTCATTTCTAAGATCATCACTGTACCACTCAAATATTAGCATTACCAACACACCAGCGGCGCCTACGCCCCAAACTTCAACTAGTATATGGTATCTAGTTTCAGGAGATATAAGTCCAGCTACAAATAATAAGATAGTAATCACTATCCAAACCAGATGCTTTTTTAAAAACATTAAACGTTCAGACACATTCTTCTCCTTTTTAATTCAGTAACACTACAGAAGTTTCTCTATAACCCGCACTCCGGGAAAGGCCGTCATTTCCACCCGATACCATCCTGAACACAGTAAAGGCTTGCCATACCCTAGCCTCTCTCTCATAACATTGCTCAATGTCCCCCCACCTCCACAGGTAGCGGGCTCAGTTCTTTCAGTGGGAATTGAACTAAAAAAGGAGAACGAAGGTTAAATAATAAAGACCGCTCACGAGGCAGGTGGGGTGTACGGGTCGATCATATTAATTGAGCTTACCTGAATTGCTTGAAGAGTTAATGCTTCTATCATTATTGCATATAGGCTTCCTTTCTCTACTGTAAAAACGAAACCTTCTTTTCCTTGCTGGTAATGAGCTTCAGGCATTGCCATTATTTACTTCCCATTTGTTCCCCCTCCCGCCCGGCGTCGGTGGCGATCACCAGCTCGCCGATGTCTGAACGCTGCATCAGCAGTTTTACAGCGGCAAACTGGTGTGAAGATTGCCTGATAATTTTCAATTTCATGTGCGGCGGGATCATCGGCAGGTCTTCCAGGCGCCACTGCTTGTATTTCTGGTCGTAGTCCTCAGGCTCTGCCAGAGTGACCAGGTGGCCCAGCGCCCAGGTTACCACGTACTGCTGGCCCTCGAAGGAACCCTTGGCTTTAGTGGTGCAGTTCAGGACCCTGGCGATCTCCCGGGCCACGCTCGGTTTCTCCGTCAATACCAGCCGCTTCATCCATCGCCCGCCTCGATTCTTGTGGTACACTTTGATGATAATAATTATAGCACATGCCCACCCTGAACAGCGGCAAGCCTTGCCAGGTCCAATACACTCTGGCATAATATGCGGTATGAAGGCAAGATGCGGCAACCACGCCATACCTTTGCGAAAGGAGTACACACCATAGACTCCGTGGAGTTGATCGCCACCGCCACCTTCGGGCTGGAGTCGGTGGTGGCGCGTGAAGTACAGGCGCTCGGCTACGACGCTGACGTGGCCAATGCCCGGGTGACTTTCAAAGCCGGCCTGGAGGCGATCTGCCGTGCCAATCTGTGGCTGCGCAGCGCCGACCGGGTACTGGTCAAACTGGGCGAGTTCACCGCTCTATCCTTCGACGAGCTATTCGAACGGACTAAAGCGCTGCCCTGGGCTGACTGGTTGCCGGCCAACGCCAACTTCCCGGTGGAGGGGAAGTCTGTCAAGTCCAAGTTATTCAGTGTGCCCGACTGCCAGGCAATCGTCAAGAAGGCGGTGGTGGAAAGTCTGAAAAGCCGCTACCACTGCCAGTGGTTCGAGGAGACCGGCCCCCGCTTCACTATCGAGGTAGCGCTCCTGAAAGACATCGCCACCCTCGCCATCGACACCAGCGGCCCCGGCCTGCACAAGCGCGGCTACCGCAAACTGAGCAGCGCCGCCCCCCTCAAGGAGACCCTGGCCGCCGCCATGATCAGCCTGAGCCGCTGGCACCCGGAACGGATGCTGCTCGATCCGCTGTGCGGTTCAGGCACCATCCCCATTGAGGCCGCTCTGATCGGCCTCTGCATCGCCCCGGGGATACACAGGGAGTTTACGGCGGTGCAGTGGCCGATAGTGCCGGAACGCCTGTGGCAGGATGCGCGCCAGGAGGCCAAAGACCTGATCCGCCGCGATCTGAAGCTGCAGCTTCGGGGCACCGATATCGATGCGGAGGTGCTCAGCCTGGCCCGCTATCATGCCCGCCAGGCAGGGGTAGCAGAGCAGATCTCCTGGCAGCAGGCGCCCCTGGCGGAGTTGCACACCAAGCAGAAATACGGCTATATCATCTGCAACCCGCCCTATGGTGAACGCATGGAAGACATGCAGGGCGCGGAACGCCTCTACCGGGAGATGGGACAGGCGTTCCGGCCGCTGGATACCTGGTCCTTCTACGTGCTGACCGCCCATCACGGCTTTGAGAAACTGTTCGGCCGCCGTGCCGACAAGAAACGCAAGCTCTACAACGGGCGCATCGAGTGCAACTATTACCAGTTCTTCGGTCCACACCCGCCGCGCCCGAATCTGGAAGCTTGACAGTTTGGCAGCCGGCGACATCCACTTCACCCCGCCCGATTATTGGCGCAGTGCCCTGACTGTATCATGCCGGGCCGTACCTGACCGATCAGATTCTGAAGCTGGGACATGAGTATGCCCGCAAACATCAGTGAACACCCCGCAATCCCCCTGGCGCCCAAGCCTTCATGCAGGATGATGCCGCCGCCGAGAGCCGCAAATACCGTCTCCAGGCTCATGATGATGGCCGCATGAGCGGGTTGGGCGTGCTTCTGGCCGAATATCTGCAGGGTATAGGCGATGCCGACCGATAAGATACCGCCGTACAGGATGGGGATGGCAGCCTCCCGGAGTCCGGTCGGGGTGACTGTTTCAAACATCAGGGCGGTGGCGAGGCTGAGCGCTGAACAGACAGCATACTGGGTGCAGGCCAGTTTCAAAGCATTCACTTTTTTATTGGTAAGGTGATCGATCAATAGGATATGGCCGGCCCAGAAAAAAGACCCCGCCAACTCCAGCAAGTCTCCGGTTGAGAAGGAAAATCCCTGTTTGACGCTCAGGAAATACAACCCCACCAGGGCGACCATGGCGCCCAGCCAGGTACTGGGGCTGATGTACTGTTTCCACAAGATTCCCATGATCGGCACCAGCACAATGTATAAGCCGGTGATGAAGGCCGCCTTCCCGGCCGTTGTATCGGCATAAACCAGCCCCACCTGCTGCAGCGAAGCGCCTGCAAACAGGACCAGGCCGGCGATCAGGCCGGCCGGAACTACAACCCGGAGACTCCCCCGGTCAGGTAAACCGTCCTGCGGCTCCCGGGACGAGGGCTTGCCATTGAGGAACAGGACCAGGGGAACCAGCGACAGGCTGCCTAGCGCAAATCTGATGCCGTTGAAGGTGAACGGCCCTACATAGGCGACTCCGACTCGTTGCGCCACGAAGGCCAGACCCCAGATAGCCGCGGTCAGCAAAAGCATCAGGTTGGATCTGAGAGTCTGTTTGTTCATACTATACCCGGTTCGCCTCTGCCCGTTCTTTTTCCTGCTGCCCCGTGAAGTGCCTGCCGTCGAATATCTGACCGGGCATTCATCTGTGGTAAATACGGGATTGGATTTGGATAGTGAAAGGCGGCCGCTCAGCCGGCTTGGGAAATCGCCTGCTTCAGACTGCCGACCAGGGCGGAGACCTGCTGCAGCATCATCTCCCGCTCTGCGGCATACTGTTCGACCAGGCTGACGATGGCGCTGCCCACGATCACCGCATCTCCCAACTTTGACATCAGGGCGGCCTGGGCGGGACTGGCGATGCCGAAGCCGATGGCCAGCGGCCGGTCGGTGCAGACCCGCACCCGCTGCATGAATTCTTCGATGCCGGGGGGCAGCCCCTCCCGGGCCCCGGTGACCCCGGTCAGGGAGACACAGTAAATGAAGCCCCGGGCCGCGCCCGGTCCACCGGACCCGGCACCGCCGACCCGGGCCAGGCGCTCCGGAGTGCTGGTGGGAGCGGCGAAGGGGATCAGATGCACCCGGTGCTGCAGTAACTCCGCCAGTAGTGACCCACTCTCCTCTACCGACAGGTCGGGCACAATCAGCCCGTCAACTCCAGCAGCAGCCGCATCTGCCGCAAAATCCGCCAAGCCATAGTGCAGCACCGGGTTGTAATAGGTCATCAGCAGCAATGGAATCTGCGTGTGCTCCCGCAAGCGGCGCACCAGACTGAGAATCCCGGTCAGAGTAGTTCCTCCGGCCAGGGCGCGCATGGATGCCTGCTGGATCACCGGGCCGTCGGCCATCGGGTCGGAGAAAGGCACCCCCAACTCGATCAGATCGGCTCCCGCCCGTTCCATGGCCAGCACCAAGTCACCGGTGGCCTCGTAACTGGGGTCGCCGGCGGTGATGTAGGCGATCAGGCCCTTCCGGCCATCACGGCGCAGCCGATCAAAGGCGGCATCGATCCGGTTCAGACCGTCCTGTACTGTCGTCTTTCCGTTGAGGCGAGCACCCCCCGCCCTCTCCCGGTCGCTACCGGTTTCTGCGCTCGTCTGTCCGCTCATCTCTACTTCACCTCCAAGATCCGGGCGATGGAGGGAACGTCCTTGTCGCCCCGCCCGGAGATATTGATGATCATAATCCGATCGCTGCCCATGGTCGGCGCCAGCTTGGCGGCGTAGGCCACGGCGTGGGCGCTCTCCAAGGCTGGCAGGATCCCTTCTGTGCGAGCCAGCAGTTGGAAGGCATCCAGGGCCTCGTCATCGGTCACCGCCACGTACTCCGCCCGCCCGGACTCTTTGAGGAAGCTGTGCTCCGGCCCCACCCCCGGGTAGTCCAAGCCGGCGGAGATGGAGTGAGCCTCCAGTACCTGGCCGTGCTCATCTTGCAGCAGGTAGCTCATGGCCCCGTGCAGCACCCCGACCTGCCCCGCCGACAGGGTGGCGGCATGTTTACCTGTCTCTATACCGTGACCGGCCGCCTCCACTCCGATCAGGCGCACCGGGTCCTCCAGGAAGGGATGGAAGATGCCTATGGAGTTGCTGCCGCCGCCCACACAGGCCACGATGCAGTCCGGCAGGCGCCCCTCCTGCTCCAGGATCTGGGCGCGGGCCTCCTGACCGATCACCGCCTGGAAGTCCCGCACCAGCATGGGGTAAGGATGCGGCCCCCCGACGGTGCCCAGCAGGTAGTAGGTGGTACGGACGTTGGTGACCCAGTCCCGGATCGCCTCGTTCATGGCGTCCTTCAATGTCCTGCTGCCGCTCGTCACCGGCGCCACATCCGCCCCCAGCAGCCGCATCCGGAAGACGTTCAACTCCTGGCGCCTGATGTCCTCCTCGCCCATGTAGACGACGCACTGCATGTTGAACATGGCCGCCACGGTGGCGGTAGCCACTCCGTGCTGGCCGGCGCCAGTCTCGGCGATCAGGCGTCCCTTGCCCATCCGCCTGGCCAGCAACGCCTGCCCTATAGTGTTGTTGATCTTGTGCGCCCCGGTGTGGTTGAGGTCCTCCCGCTTCAGGTAGATGCGGGCGCCGCCCAGATGCCTGGTCAACCGCTCGGCGAAGTAGAGGGGGCTCGGCCGTCCCACGTACTGTTTCAGGTAATACCGGAACTCCTCGTCGAAAGAGGCGTCCAGCCGGGCCTGTTCGTAGGCCGCGGTCAACTCCTCCAGGGCCGGCATCAGCGTCTCCGGCACGAACTGCCCACCGAAGCGCCCGAAGTGACCGTGCACATCCGGCAGATCAATGTTGGTCAAACTCATAATTCAACCTCCTCACTGTCATCAGCAGCGCCCTGATCTTTTCGGTGTCCTTGACGCCACCGGTCTCCACCCCGCTGCTCACGTCTATGGCATACGGCCTGGCCTGGCGTACGGCCTGCTCCACGTTATCCGGGGTGATCCCCCCGGCCAGGATGATGCGCCGACGCTCTCCTGCCTGGCGGGCCAGGTCCCAGTCGAAGCGCTGCCCGGTGCCCCCGGCCCGGCCGGGGACGTAGGCGTCCAGCAGGCAGGCGGCCACGTCGTAGGTTCCCATTTGCTCCAACACGGAGCCGTCCCGAACGCGGAAGGCCTTGACTACCTGCTGCTGCCAACCCCGGCAGTAGTCCGGGGCCTCCCCGCCGTGAAACTGCAGCACGTCCAGCCGGCAGTCCCCGGCAATCTCCAACGCCTCCTGACGGGGTGCGTCCACGAACACCCCCACCTTGCTGACGAAGGGGGGCAGTTCCCTGATGATCCGCTCCGCATCCTGCGGCGTCACCCGCCGCGGGCTGGGAGCGAAGACAAAGCCCAGGGCGTCGGCCCCGAACTCCACCGCCGCCAGGGCGGCATCCAGTGTCGTGATCCCACAGATCTTAACCCGTGCCATTGATAATCTCCCTTGGAACAGGTGGGGCAGGGGACGGTTCTTTGTCCCAATGCTCCGCCCCTATGCCTGTCACCATGCGCCTCAGTCGCATCGTCCCGGTCTTCCTCTTGAGGGCGGCCTCCGGCGTCCTGATCCCGCAGATCTCAACCCTGACCATCCCTTGTCTCTCCTTCGAGCAGCGACCGTACCGCCGCCACCAGGTCATCCTGCTCCATCAGGGCCTCTCCGACCAGCACCGCATCCACTCCCGCCGCCGCCAGGCGCAGGACCTGCTCGTGGGAGCGGATGCCGCTCTCGCTGACTACCGCTACGCCCGCCGGGATCAGGGGCAACAGGTTGAACGTGGTGTCCAGATCGGTCTTGAAGCTTTGCAGGTCGCGGTTGTTGATCCCCACCAGTCGTGCTCCAACCGCCGGGGCCAGGATCGCCTCGGAGGTGGTGTGCACCTCTACCAGGGCGCAGAGTCCCAGTTCCCCGGCCAATCCCAGGTAGTCCTCCAATTGGCCGGGGGCGAGGATGGCGGCAATCAACAGCACGGCGTCCGCTCCCAGGGTGCGGGATTCATAGACCTGGTAATCGCTGATGATGAAGTCCTTGCGCAGCAGAGGCAGCCCTGCCGCCCCCCGGGCCAGTGCGAGAAAATCCGGGTGCCCCTGGAAGAAGGCCTCGTCGGTGAGGACGGAGAGCGCCCGCGCCCCGCCCCGCTCGTAGGCCGCCGCAATGACCGCCGGATCGAAATCCTGGCGGATCAGGCCGCGGGACGGTGAGGCCTTTTTAATCTCGGCTATCAGGTTAATCGGTTCGGCCGTGCTTTCGCCCCTCTTCACCGCCCCAAAGAAGCCCCGGGCCGGGAGGGCGTCCTTGGCCCTTGCCTTCAACTCCCGGATGGGCTGGCGGGAGCGCCGGTATGCCACCTCTTCCTGTTTTACCGGCAGGATACGCTCTAAAAACACTGGAACACCCCCTCTCGATGTTCGATTATGCTGCTCCCTCTGCGCACCTTCTGGAGAAAGCGACCAGGCTGTCCAGCTTGGACATGGCCGCCCCGGAATCGATGACCTCCGCCGCCAGGCGTATCCCGTCCGGCATGGTGTCCACCTTGCCGCCCACCAGCAGGGCGGCGGCGGCGTTCATCAGCACCACGTCGCGGCAGGGGCCGGGGCGCCCGGCCAGCACCTCCCTGGTGATCCGGGCGTTATCCTCGGCGACGCCGCCCACGATCTCCTCCAGCGACCCCTGGCGAATGCCAAGGGCCGCCGGCTCCAGGTAGTAGGTCCTGATCTGGTCGCCGTTCAACTCGCTGATCCTCGTCCTGCCGGTGTGGGTGATCTCATCCAGTCCGTCGCTGCCGTGCACCACCATCGCCCGCTGTGTCCCAAGCCTGCGCAGCACGCAGGCGATCACCCCGGTCAGGTTGGGGTCATAGACCCCCAGTACCTGTACCTGGGCACCCGCCGGATTGGTCAGCGGCCCCAGCAGGTTGAAGGCGGTGCGGATGCCGATCTCCCGCCGGGGGACGGCGGCGTGCTTCATGGCGGCGTGGAACACCGGGGCGAACAGGAAGCCGATCCCGGTCTCCTCCAGGCAGCGCTCTACCTCCGCCGGGGACAACATCACGTTGACGCCCAGCGCCTCCAGCACGTCGGCGCTGCCGCAACGGCTGGAAACCGAGCGGTTGCCGTGCTTGGCGACCGGAAGCCCGGCCCCGGCCGCCACGAAGGCCGCCGTGGTGGAGATGTTGAAGGTGAACCGCCGGTCGCCGCCGGTGCCGACGATGTCCACCAACGGTTGAAACCGCGGCGCAATTCGGTTCATCTTCGCCCGCATCGCCCGGGCAAACCCGGTGATCTCCTCCACCGTCTCCCCCTTCAAGCGCAGGGCGGTGAGCAGGGCGGCGATCTGGGCCGGGGTGGCCTCGCCATCCATGATCCGCCCCATCACTTGCTCCGCCTCTGTCTCCGACAACTGGTAGTGGTTGACTACCTTCTCGATGGCCTGCTTCAGATCATTTTCCACACTCATTGTTCTTCCCCTCCCATACAGGTATGCTTTGAGCCTTGAGCGGTTTTTTTAAGCTTATCTGTATATAAAGTAGCGCGTGCCCGCCTGGCAGGCGCACCGCCCCCGCAAGCGGGCGTCATACCTCGCGCATCCCAATCGCCTGCAGCAGCGCCTCGGCCTTGCGCAAGGATTCCTCGTACTCCTGCTCCGGATCGGAATCGGCCACGATCCCGGCCCCGGCCTGGATGTAAGCGGTTCCCCCTTTGATCACGATCGTCCGGATGGTGATGCAGGCGTCCAGGTTGCCGTTGAAGCTCAGGTAGCCGATAGCGCCGCCGTAAGGGCCGCGCCGGACCGGCTCCAACTCCTCGATGATCTCCATCGCCCGGATCTTGGGCGCCCCGGACAGGGTGCCCGCCGGAAAGCAGGAGGCCAGGGCGTCATAGGCGTCGCGCCCTGCATTCAGCTTGCCCTGCACCACCGACACCAGGTGCATCACGTGTGAATAGCGCTCGATCTCCATCAATCTGGTCACCTTAACGCTGCCGTATTCACAGACCCGCCCCAGGTCGTTCCGCCCCAGGTCGACCAGCATCAGGTGCTCGGCACACTCCTTGGGGTCGGCCCGCAGTTCCCGGGCGAGAGCGTCGTCCTCGGCCTGGTTGCCGCCGCGCCGGCAGGTACCGGCAATCGGGCGCGTCTCCACGGTACCCCGCTCCACCCGTACCAGCATCTCCGGCGAGGAGCCGACGATCCGGATGCTCCCGAAGTGCAGGTAGAACATGTAGGGTGAAGGGTTGAGGGACCGCAGCCGGCGGTAGACATCAAGGGGGTCGGCGCCGATCTCCTGCTGGAAACGCTGGGAGAGCACCACCTGGATGATGTCCCCGGCCTCGATGTACTCCTTGGCCCGCCGCACGCTGCCCATGAACTCCTCCTTGGTAATGTTGGAGACAGGGCTTCCGGATGCAGGGTTTCTGGCGAGCGTCTCGCCTCCCGGCTGATTTGCCGCAACCTCACTAGGCAGCGACAGTGAAGAATCCGGCACTCGTGCCCGGCTGGCGCCCCGGGTGCCCTCTGGGCGCGGGCGCTGATCCGGCACCGCCGCCCCGGACGCCTGATCGAGTGGTTGCGCCAGGGCGATCCGGCGCTTCACCCGCTCGATGATCGCCAGGGCCTCGCTGTAGGCGGCGGCAGGGTCGCCGTTTTTGGGAACCAGGGCGACGATCTTCAGGGTATGCCGGACGTGGTCGTAGATCAGCACCACCCTGGTGAGGATGAAGAAGCAGTCGGGCAACTCCAGGTCATCGGCGGTCGTTTCCGGCAGCCGCTCGTAGTGGCGCACCAGGTCATAGCCGAAATAGCCCACCGCCCCGCCGAAGAAGCGCGGCTCGTCGGGCACAGGCCCCACTCGCAAATCCGCCATCACATCCCGCAGTCGTTGCAGCGGGGCGCCGTCTTCAACGGTAGTGCGCCCGCCGGTTTCAGTTGTGATGGTAATTCCCCGGGCTTGAAAGACCACCAGCGGGTCAAAACCCATGAACGAGTACCGGGCGAGTTGTTCGCCGCCCTCCACGCTCTCCAGCAGGTAGGTGTAATCCCCGGTGGCAGCTTTCTTGAAGATGGAGATCGGCGTCTCCAGGTCGACCAGCAGTTCCTCCCACACCGGGGTGATCCCGAACCGTTCGTCCTCGGCCGCTCCCAGGTATTCGTTACGCAACGGGTAAGCCATGACCCACTCTCCCTCCAAATACAAAAGCCAGCACCCAAATGAGTGCTGGCCCGATTGCCCGATCAGCAAACAACCCTCGACTCATCTCAGCTCAACTCTTCTCGTCTCAGCTCGTCTAATCTCATGTTGCTATTGAGTTGTCACCTTTATCCGACCTGAACTCTGTTCTTGCAGAATAGTATACCGGCAACCGGCCTGCACTGTCAATCCATTTTTCAGACTCCGGGCAAGCGGCCACCACAATCTCCTTCTTGCTTTTGTTTCAGTCTTTTTCCGGCTTCCAACCTCTGATGGCGACCAAGTAGATAGCGGCGCTCACCAGCATGCTGATGAAGTAGCTGATATCAGCCCCTCCCAGGTAGGCCTTGGCCACCGGCCCGGTATAGAGAGCCGAACTCATGAAGGGTATGGAGATCGCCACCCCGATCACAAAGGCCAGCATGCCGCTCCAGCCGTGTTCACTGCCTACCGGCGCCTGACGGTTAAAGAAGTGGTCGCTGATGATCACGCCCAGCCAGGGGGCGATCCAGTATGACAGGAGCAGCAGGAAGTTCTTGTAGGTATCCGCAAACTGGCCGCTGCCGTAGACAATCAGCAAGGCGGCAATCCCACCGGTAAGCAGGGCGGCGGTCCATCGCTTCAGGGGCACTCCCATGGCCAGGGCGGCCAGCCCGCCGCTGTAAACGGCCATGACGTTGTTGGGCATGATGCTCAACACCACGCTGATCAGGGCCGGCACCGCAAAGAACCCCATCAGTTTGGTGAAGAAATCCATGGGGCCGGCCTGCAGGCCGAGGGTGGCCGTGAGGGCGCCCAGGATCTCCAGCCAGACGCAGGCGCCGACACAGCCCAGGAAGGAGGCCAACCAGACCCGCTGCACAGAGGTGTTCTCAGGCAGGTACCGGGAATAGTCCGACCCTATGGGGCAGTAAGTTATCTGGAAAGAGAAAGCGACGGCGATGGCCAGCACGAACATCCACGGATTGAAGCCGCCCGCTGTCGTGGAACTCACCATGATGGCCGGCAGGTTGTGGACGGTGATCACCGTCATCGCCACGAAGAGAACACCCATCAGGATCGACATCCAGTAGGCGAAGGTATGGATGAAGTTATAGCCGTAGACCGCGATCAGAATCGTAGCCACTGTCAGGATCAGCAGGGCCGCGTGGTAGCCCAGGAAAGGAGCGAGCTTCTGGAAGGCCATCACGCTGAGCACCAGGTCGACGGCCAGCCAGCCGATGTTGTTGAGCAAGTTGAGAAAAGCCAGGCCGCTGACCCCAACCCTGCCGAAGGCCCTCCTGCTCCCGGGAATGAGAGGCTGCCCGACCCGCGGTCCGATGGCAGAGGTCAGGGCCAGCAGGGACCCTCCGAGCAGGTTGCCGACGATGATTGCTATCACGGCGTACTTGATCGACAGGCCAAACTCGATGCCCAGGAATCCCGTGAACCAGGTGACGACATTCAGGTTGGAGGCGAACCAGATGGTAAAAGCCTTGCTGATCCGCCCGTGGCGCTCCTCCTTGGGTATCGGCTCGATCCCGAACGGTTCCACCTCCAGCACGTTTTCCTGGTAAACAGTCTGTTGCGCAGCCTGTGACACTTGAAGCTCCCCCTCCTCATTATTGAGATTAAGCAACTCGCTTCGCTCCGCAATTGGATTCGCAAATATATGTCAAGCATTGCGCCTCTTTTCAAGGCAGCGCCTGCAAAAGCGTCACAATCAATGAAAAAAGCCCACGCTCACTTACAGCGTGGACTTTACCTTCATCCATCCTGTCGCCCGCCCTTCCCTCGAGGCGGCACCAGATCTTCAGGCAGGTCTCCTGGCTCGGCTCATCGCTCCCTGCCCCTTCCCCCCAGCGGAGTGGTTGACAGTTCGCTCGCCATCACAGTGGCGGGTCCGCCCGGGACTTGCACCCGGTTCCCTATTCTCCCGTTCAGGCACCTGAAAAACATTGCTATGCAATTACCTACATTATACAGGGAACACCCGGCCTGTCAAGGCAGATTTTCCTTTGAGTTAGAACTGCAGCAGGTGGCGCACCTCTTGTGGGGTGCGGGCGGAGTTGATGGCGGCGCGCCGCTGGGCGGCGCCGGGCAGGCCCTTCAGGTACCAGGCCAGTTGCTTGCGCATCTGGAGCAGGGCGGTTCCGGCGTCCTTCAAAGACAGCGTCAGGTCGAAGTGGACGAGGGCCTGTTCAATGCGCTCCTGCGGCGAGGGCTCCGGAAGCAACTCCCCGGTCCTTAAAAAATGCACGGTGCGGGTGAACAGCCAGGGGTTGCCCAGGGCGCCGCGAGCGATCATCACGGCGTCACAGCCGGTCTCGTCCAACATGCGCCGGGTATCCTCCGGAACGCAGATGTCCCCGTTGCCGATCACCGGGATGGAGACCGCCTGTTTGACCGCCCGGATGGCGCCCCAGTCGGCCCGTCCGGAGTAGAACTGGTCGCGGGTGCGACCGTGCACCGTCACCGCCGCCGCCCCGTTCAGTTCCGCCAGGCGGGCCAGGTCCGGAGCGACCAGGTCCCCCTCGTTCCAGCCCTTGCGCATCTTGACAGTCACCGGTACGGGGGAGACCGCATCGACCACTGCCCTGATGATGTCCGCCGCCCGGGGCAGGTCCTGCATCAGGGCGCAGCCCTCCCCGTTCCTGACGATCTTCGGGGTCGGGCAGCCCATGTTGATGTCCACGATGGCGGCGCCAACTGATACCACTACCTGCGCCGCCCGGCTCATCTTGTCCGGGTCGGCCCCGAAGACCTGCGCCGCCACCGGCCAGTCCTCGCCGCTCAGGTCAAATAGGGCGAAGGTACGGGCATTCCGGTAGAGAATGGCGTCACAGTTGACCATCTCCGTAAACACCAAACCGCACCCCGCCCGGTGTGCCAGGATGCGGTAGGCCTTGTCGGTGAAGCCGGCCATCGGGGCAGCCAGGACCCGGTTCGGCAGGGTCAGGCCGCCGATGGCAACAGACTGACGGTTATTGTTCGCCACGGTTGCGCTCATAGATCAGTTTGAGACCGTACAGGGTCAGGTTTGGTTCAACGTGGTCGACAGTCGTAGCGCCCTCGCAAATCAGGCGCGCCAATCCGCCTGTAGCCACCACCACGGCATCCTGGCCGATCTCGGCCTTGATGCGGGTGACGATGCCGTCCACCTGCGCCACGAAGCCGAAGTAGATCCCGGACTGCATGCTGACCACGGTGTTCTTGCCGATCACCTGCGCAGGGCGGGCCAGTTCGACGCGCGGCAGCTTGGCCGCCTGCTCGAACAGGGCCTCGGTAGAGATGGCGACGCCCGGGGCGATTGCCCCTCCCAGGTACTCACCCTCACGCGAGATGGCGCAGTAGGTGGTGGCGGTGCCGAAGTCCACCACCACCGCAGGTCGTCCATAGAGGTGCGCTGCCGCCACGGCGTTGACGATCCGGTCGGCGCCGACCTCCTTTGGATTCTCGTAGCGGATCGGCATCCCGGTCTTGACACCGGGGCCGACCACCAGAGGTTCCTTGCCGAAGTAACGGCGGCACATGGTGATGACGATCGGGGTCAGTGGCGGCACCACCGAAGACAGCACCAGGGCCTCGATCTCTTTGAAGGAGAAACCACGGTAGTCGAACAGGTTCTTGACCAGCATCCCCAGGTCGTCGGCAGTGCGCCGCCGGTCAGTGGCGGTGCGCCAACTGGTCACCAGTTCCTCCCCCTTGAAGATGCCCAGCACGATATTGCTATTGCCCACGTCAAAAACCAGGATCATGGCGTTCGCCATCCTCCTTCAGCAGGGTGACCTCGCCGGCGATGCAGCGGCGGACCTGCCCGCCGTCAAGGCGCACCAGCAGGCTGCCATCGTCGTCCAGGCCGCAGGCCTCTCCGGTGAACTCCTCCAGGCCTGCCTGCACCCTTACCGCTTTGCCCAGGGTCACCTGGTACGACAGCCATGCCTGCCTGGCGGCAGCAAAGCCATCCCGGCAGTAGCGGTCGTAGTCCTCCTCGAACACATCCAGGAAACGCTGCGCCAGGGGCAGCCGCTCCACCCGCCGCCCGGCGATCATGCTGAGTGAGACTGCGGCGTCCCTGAGATCCGGAGGGAAGTCCGCCAACTCCTGGTTGACGTTGATGCCAATCCCGATCACCAGGAAGTGCACCTGCTCGGCCGCCGCCTCCATCTCCACCAGGATGCCGCACAGCTTCCGGCCGTCGTAAATAATGTCGTTCGGCCACTTGATGCCCGGGCGCAGGCCGAGGTAGCCGTCAATCGCCCGAACGCAGGAAACCCCGGCAACCAGAGTGACCTGGGGCACCCGGTAAGGCGCCAACTGCGGCCGCAGCACCAGTGACAGCCAGATCCCCGCCTCCGGGGGCGACCACCAGGACCGCTGCCAGCGTCCCCGGCCTGCAGTCTGCTCCTCCGCCACCACCAGCGTCCCCTCGGGATACCCCCGGCGGCCCAGATCCTGGGCCACCTGGTTGGTGGAACCGACGCTACGCAGGTGGTAGACCTGCCGCCCGAAGCAGCGGGTATGGAGACCTTTTTGAATCTCCCGGGGATAGAGCAGGTCGGGCAGACTCTCCAGCAGGTAGCCCTGGTTGGGACCGCCGGTGATGCCGTAGCCCTGGGCCCTGAGGGTTTCGATCTGCTTCCAGATGGCGCTCCGGCTGACCCCCAGCGTCCGGCTCAGGTCTGCCCCGGAAACATGGCGCCCCCGGTTTTGTTCGAGGAGATCCAGTATCTGCTCGCGGCTCATCGCTCGATCTCTTCCACGTCCATGCTGATGTCAAGAGCCGGGGCGGAGTGGGTGATGGCTCCCACTGAGATCAGGTCGACGCCGGTCTCCGCCACCGCCCGGATATTGGCGGCATCGATGTTGCCCGAGGCCTCCAACAGGGCGCGGCCCCCGGCCAGCTTTACCGCCTCCCGCAGCAGATCGTCCGGCATGTTATCCAGCAATATCAGGTCTGCGCCTGCCTGCAAGGCTTCCTGAAACTGGGCCAGGCTTTCCACCTCCACCTCCACCCGGACAGTATGGGGCGCTGCCTCCCTGGCGCGCCTGACCGCTGCGGTGACGCCGCCGGCCAGCTTGATGTGGTTATCCTTGATCAGGATGCCGTCGAACAGGCCGGTCCGGTGGTTGTGGCCGCCGCCAACCCGCACTGCATACTTCTCCAATGCCCGCAGACCGGGGGTGGTTTTCCGGGTGTCCACCAGGCGCCCTCCGGTACCGGCGATCAGCCCGGCCAGGCGCCGGGTAGCAGTGGCAACACCTGACAGGTGCCGGAGAAAGTTCAGGGCGGTGCGCTCGCCGGTCAACAGAGCCCGGCCGTCGCCCCGCACCCTGGCGATCTTGCTGCCCGGCTCCAGATCGCTGCCATCCGGCAACAACCCTTCGAACACCACACCGGCATCCAGGATCTGAAAGACGCACTCCGCCACCGGCAGGCCGGCTAGCACACCGGCTTCCTTGCTGTGGATCACAGCCACCACAGTCGCTCCGTCGTCAACCAGGGCCTCGGTGGTCAGATCCCCGCTGCCCACATCCTCTGCCAGTGCCCGCAGCACCGCCTCTTCGATGATCCAGACCGGTAGCATAACCACGCCCGCCTTTCTTGCTAACTCTGGAAGATGATGTGGCGCAGCCAGTAGACGTCATCCCGGGATGGAAAATCACCCCGGAAGTGACCGCCCCGGCTCTCGGTGCGCATCTGCGCAGCGGCCACCGCGAGCCTGCCCAGGGTGAGCAGGTTGACCGTCTCCACCGCTGACCGGGTTGGCGTCAGGCTGGCGATCTCTCGATCGATCCGGTTCAGTTCAACCGCAGCCTGGGCCAGGTCCCGGCCCTGCCGGATGATACCCACCTTGTTCCACATGATCGCCCGCACCCGCTCCGCAGTCTCCCTCCAGTCGTAGAGGTCAGCCGTGAGGCTCGTCCAATCTTGCCGGCCATCAATTGAGGTGAGAGGTGAGAGGTGAGAGGTGAGATTATTGTTGGCATTGGCAGGCTCTGAGCTTCCGGTTACCGCGCCGGGTGCCGCCGTATCCGGGCTTACAGCCCGGCCTGGAAGAAAACGGCGCACGGGAAAGCACGCCTGCACGTCAGCTCCGCCAATGCCTTCGCGCCCGCCTTGGCGGGCACCCGCCTGCTTCGGCGCCCGCCAAGGCGGGCGCCCGCCCTCTTCAGCGCCCGCCAAGGCGGCGGTGCCGGGTCCGAAGGACACGGCGCGGGCGCCTTCATTTTGCAGGTAGCGCCACCCGGCGGCCACCGCCCGCGCCCCGAAGACCAGGCCCTCCAGCAGGGAGTTGCTGGCCAGGCGGTTGGCGCCGTGCACCCCGCTGCAGGCCACCTCGCCGCAGGCATACAGGCCGGGGGTGTTCGTCTCCCCGTCGCTGCCGGTCCTGATGCCGCCCATGATGTAATGAGTGGCAGGAGCAACAGGGATATACCCCTTGTCCAGATCGAGGCCGTATTTCCGACAGGTGCTGCTGATGTTCGGGAACCTTGCCTGGAAGCGGTCCGGCTCAAACTGGGAGATGTCCAGCAATACGTGGCTGACCTGGGTCTCCTGCATCTCCCTGATGATCGCCCGGGTGACCACATCTCTCGGGGCCAGCTCCGCCATCTGGTGGTACCGGGGCATGAAGCGCTCGCCGCGCACGTTTCTGAGCAGCGCTCCCTCCCCCCGTACCGCCTCGGAGATCAGAAAGTGGGGGGCGTTTGGCATGGCGAGGGCGGTCGGATGGAACTGCACGAACTCCATGTCCATCAGTTCGGCTCCGGCCCGGTAGGCGGCCGCAGCCCCATCTCCGGTAGCCACCGACGGATTGGTGGTATTCCGGTACAACTGGCCGGCGCCCCCGGTGGCAGCGATCACCACCGGCGCCCGGCAGACAACAAAGCCCCCGGATTTGCTGTCCAGCATCAGGGCGCCCACACAACGCCCGCTGTGAGGGTGCCTCAGAAAATCCACCAGGTAACAACCCTCCCGCAGGGTGATATTCCGGTCGCTGCGGCACTCCCGGATCAGGGCGCGGGCGACCTCTCCGCCGGTGGCATCGCTGGCGTGCAGAATCCGGCGCCGCCGGTGGGCGCCCTCGCGGCCCAGGTCCCAGGCGCTCCCCTCACGGTCGAAACGGACCCCCAACTCCACCAACTCCATCACCCGCAGGGGGCCCTCGGTGACCATGATCTCCACCGCCCCGGCATCACAGAGGCCGGCTCCCGCCTCCAGTGTGTCCTCCAGGTGCAGCACCGGGGAATCGGTCTCGTCCACCGCAGCGGCGATGCCTCCCTGGGCCATCTCGGTGTTGCTGTCTTCGGCCCGCTGTTTGGTCACCACCAGCACTGAACCAAGCTTCCCAGCCTTATAGGCGGCAAAAAGGCCGGCGATGCCGCTCCCCACGATTAAAAAGTCTGACTCCAGAGTGGGCAGCCGATCCAGTTCCAGCGAGAAAAGATAATGAGGCGTCATCTGTCGTATCTCCCAACTTAGAGGTCGGACGCCGGATGAAAGACTTATCCGGCGCTAAAGAAAGGGTGGCCTCCGACCTCTGACATCTAAACGATCTCCAGCATCCTAGTCAGAGCCTGCCACGCCCGTTCCCGCACGTCGGGCTGCACCTCAACCTGGGGAGCCATGTCCTCCATTGCCCACCTGACCTTCTCCAGGGTGGTCAGCTTCATGTTGGGGCAGACCATGTGAGGGGCCGCCGGGTAAAATGATTTATCCGGGTAAGCTTTCTGCAGAGAGTGCAGCAATCCCTGCTCGGTACCGATGATGAACGCAGGCGCCTCCGCGGCGCCTGCGTACTTCAGCATGCCCCCGGTGCTGGATACATAATCCGCCATGTCGATCACCCCGGGGCGGCATTCCGGATGCACTACCACCGGCGCCTCCGGGTGCTCCGCCCGGGCAGCCAGGATCTCATCGGCCGTCAGCCGGTCATGGACGTGGCAGTAACCATCCCATAGCTCCAGGTTGCGGCCGGTACGGCGGGCAATATAGCGCCCCAGGTTGCGGTCCGGCACGAACAGCATCGGCCTGTCAGGCGGCATGGCCAGGACCACCTTCAGGGCGTTGGAGGAGGTGCAGCAGATATCGCCCTCAGCCTTGACAGCAGCGGAGGAGTTGACGTAGGTGACCACGATGCAGCCCGGCAGTGACTCTTTTCTGGCGCGCACGGCCTCGGGAGCGGCCATGTCGGCCAGGGGGCATCCCGCCCCCTGCTCCGGAAGCAGTACGATCTTCTCCGGCGACAGGATCTTGGCGCTCTCGGCCATGAAGTAGACGCCGCAGAAGACGATCACCTCGGCGGAGGTGGCTGCCGCCTGTTGGGCCAGTTGCAGGGAGTCACCCACAAAATCGGCTACGTCCTGAACCTCCGGGCGCTGGTAAAAATGCGCCAGGATTACCGCCTTCCGACTTTCCTTCAACTCCCTGATCCGCCGGCTCAATTCCTGGATCACTGCCTGCCGCTGTTCCATGCAACATCCCCGCTCCCAGTTTTTCCTACTGATCATTAGTTATCGCATTTTTTCCTTCTATCTTACGGAAAACGACAGGAACCGTCAAGCAACGATCAGAACACGGGTGCACCAAGCCCCACCACCCGGGTCCCGGCGGGTGAGGTCGCGGGATGTGGGAATCAGGCAAAAAAAATGAGGAGTTGCCCTCCTGAGACAACCCCCGTCCAATCCGGTCGAACTCCCAATTTCGGCGCAAACCTCCGGCTGAACAGACTGATCAACGCACCGCCTGCTGTTCCTCGTAAAAGCCTTCCTCGCCAACCGGAGCAAAGCCGGCGGCGGCCACGCCCTCCCGGGCTATCGTCCCGGCGCCCACCCTGGCCGGGATGGCCTCGTCCAAGGACAGGCTGATGGTATACCTGCTGCCGGTGCAGTTCTTAAGCAGCGCCCTGATCGCCTCGATACGCGGCTCCAGTTCGGCGCCACTGTAGGTGCCCTTGATGGACAGGGTGAGACCCCTGACCGCGGGCTCGGGAGCAGCAGCAACCTCACCGATGGCGCCCTGCATGGCCACAACTTTTTCTGTCCTGCTCCTGGCCTTACGGGTCGGCAGGCGGAAGGCCGGCGGCCACTTTTCCTCCTGGATCTCGGTGACATTGACGATGGTACCGCTGTGATTTTTGTGAATCCCCAGGATCGACCGCAGCTTTCTGACCAGGGTGAAGTGGGTCGACCAGGCCCCGGCCAGCTTCTGATCACTGATGGTCTTACTCAGGTCCAGCATCACCGCCTTCGCCTGGTCAACCGGAAGTGCCAACAATTCTTCCAAAGCCAAAACTTCTCCCATCTCGTTAAACGCCTCCACTTTTTTGTAAATGATAACCGGCCCCGGTTTGCGATACTCCCGTCTGGTTTTTCTATCACCAAAGTCGCTCGGCATATAAATTTTTTTAGGTTTTTTCTTTGCTGCCGGCATAAGTTACCTCTCTTGAGATCTGTGTTTTAGAACCTGGACGGAGAAAGAGTAAACCAGTATCTGCACACCCGATTACCGTCTAATACTATATATTCCCTGTTAACGTAAAAAATAATCACCAGTACGAAAACTGATAGAAAAAACTGGTTTTACATACCTGAAAACGCCCCCTCCCGATGGCGCCCGGATGCGGAGGAACATCGAACCTCGAACCTCGACTGCAGCCCGGGGCGTTCTGGTATAATTGTAATCAGGTATGTAAAAACAAACCACTGGAAAGGATGCGCCAGGCGGGATGGAAGACCAAGAACTACTGCATATGGCGTTGGAGACGAAAGAAATGGCCTACGCGCCCTGTTCCGGCTATAAGGTGGGGGCGGCGCTGGTAACGGAGCGCGGTAAAGTCTATACCGGTGTCAATGTAGAAAACGCCTCTCTCGGGGCAACCAATTGCGCCGAGAGAACAGCGGTTTTCAAGGCCGTGTCCGAGGGAGAGCAGAAGATCGTAGCCATTGCCGTCGCCGCAGACGGCGACGCCATCCCGTATCCCTGCGGCATCTGCCGCCAGGTACTGGCAGAGTTCGGCGATCCCGGCATGCGCATCATCTGCGGTAACAGCAGCGGCAAGTTCACGATACACACCCTGGAAGAGCTGCTGCCCCACGCCTTCAAGTTCCGCTGACAAATTTATCACAGATGACTACCCGCTCTAATACCCCCGCTTCTCCAAAGCGGTGGGCGCCCGTATCCGGGCTAACGCCCGGCCTGAGAGAAAACGGGCACACAGGTAAGAGCGGCTATATCACTGTATCAACAAGTTCTTGGCTTCAGTGGGGGAAGGCAATCCCCCACTGAAGCCAAGAACTTGTTGAACCCCGGACATTTTTCCGCCCGGGGCTTTTTTCCGGTTGCTACAATACTTGGCCTTACAACAGTCCTTTTCTTCTCAGTTCGATCTCTTTCTTAAAAACAAAGGCGATTATTTTATCGCGGTCGTTCTCAGAGATCATGACGAACACGATTCCCGCCCGGTAGAGTCCTTTCGCACCCAGGTGCTCGATGCGCTCCACCCGGCCGGTGGACGCTATGTACTCCTGTTCCGATAGATAGAGTTTCAGCGGCAAATTATCGCCTATATCCAGATTGATGTTGGTAGACAGAAGCATCCCTCCGCCGCTGATATTGAGAGTCTGCCCTTCGTAATGCTGCGGTTCTGTGCTCCCATCGCCGTCGCTTTCAATATTGAATACGATTCGGATCCGTGCCTGGATCCTGAAATAAGAACGCCGCTGCATCCTCTGTATTTCTGAGCGTTTCTCAAGCGTTATAGTTGGCACTCTCCCGTTTGCAGTAGCGATCACTCTTGCTTCAAATGCATACTGGGCCATACTGTCCCAATAAAACATATTAATTTTTTCGCCCACGTTGACCAGCGCCGCGGAACCGTCTGCAACAGGCGGCGATGCCACAACAATGATCTCGTCACCGAGCAGATCTTCTATCCTGCTGTAGTAATTACCCTTGTATTCTCCCTCCAAGATATCCAACTGCACTCTCTGGCGAACCTTGAGATTCTCTTTCAACGCTCGATCCTCTCCTTATGACCACTACTGAACAGATAGGCATCTATGCCCGACGCCGGCCCTAAAGTCGCTTAATAGAACGGTTTCAGACACACTTCCACCGCATCGGGATCGTAAAGAACCCCCTTGTTATGCCAAAGCTCGTCCAGCGCCATTTCTAACGGAAATGCCGGGCGGTAGGGGCGGTCGGACGCCATCGCCTCTACGACGTCGGCAATCGCCAAGATCCTGGCTTCTTTGGCGATATTGTCTCCCGACAACCCCCTCGGATATCCGGACCCGTTCAGCCTCTCATGGTGCTGCAGGACAATCTCCGCGACCGGCCATGAAAACTCTATCGTTTTGACGATTTCGTAGCCTGCCTGGACGTGGCTCTGCACCAGAGACCATTCAAGACCGTTCAGCGCTCCCGGCTTGCTGAGGATTTCCGCCGGGACCAGAGTCTTTCCGATGTCATGAACCAGGGCCGCCGTTTTGATAACTATTATCTGTTCTTTTGACATGCCAAGCTCAGATGCTATTTCACATGCGATGCCAGCGACCCTGACCTGGTGTTCTGCGGTGCAAGGGTCTTTCATCCCCGCGACATAAGACAGGGACTTGACAGTCTGTTCGATGGATTTTTCCAATTTTTCATAATTATTAACCATCATAGACTCTACTTGCTTGCGTTCGGTGATATCGCTGATAAACGCCACATTTGCACAGCCGTCCGGCAGATCGATTGCGGACGTCTCGATATATATTGGAAATGCTGATCCGTCCTTCCGGAGCCCGACTGCTTCATACATTTTGGATACGTGCTCGCCCCGGGCCCGCCCGGCCATTCTTTCCATGACCTCCTGCCGGCAGCGTGGGGCAACACATTCCACCACAGACTTATTCCGCAACTCAGAGGCGTTTCTGAAGCCGAACATGAATACACAGGCCCTGTTAACAAAGAGAACGCGTTCATTGCGGGTTATGATAATACTTACCGGCGCATTCTCGAACAGGGTGCGAAACCGCTCTTCACTCTCTTTCAGAGTATTATCGGTCTGTTGGCGTTCGATTTCAGCAGCGTCTTTCAATTCCATAACCCGACAGTGCAGGTTGTCGAGTTCAGTAATGAGTTGTTCCCAGGTCGTTTCAGGTACTTCCACTACTTTACCCCCCCAGGAAAAGCCCACCTAATTTTTAAGTGAACTGCCCCGCTTTCAGCAGCGCATTTCTTGCGCGCTTTCAAGCAGGCGTAACTCCGAGTGGTTAACCCTAAAGTTTTGTTCAGCATTTCCGCTGGTTCAGCGGTTAACAAAAACAAAATATTTAATCTAGTTGCACAATTCGACATGAAATAGGAAAATCCTTCATGCACAGAAAAATAATAGGCTATTTTTTTACATATTTTTTTTCAATGATACCAGTTGAAGCAGGGAAAATATACACCCCTCCGCCGGGGCTCCCTCTCGATGAAGTTCGACATTCGATGCCTGATGATCTTCGGGCTCAATGTTCGATTAGCCTTTCCTGACGCAGGCCGGCCTGAACGCAGGCTTGAGGCTGCCAGCACTCAACCAAGGCGACCAGCCTCATAGCCTGCCAGCCTGCCTTCGAACCTCGAACCTCGAACCTCGAACCTCGAACCTCGAACATGATGCCCCGAATTCGGGAAGGACTTCACAAATATATTGACACCCGGAGCATGACATATTAACATGTTACTCAAGCAGAGGCATCATTTGCCGGTCAGGCACCGGCTAAAATAATAGAGATCGGATGAGGGATGCGGAAGAAATGGGGCGTCTGCCCCATACCGAAGGAGCAAGTCAACGCCTACCCAGAGCGGTGGCAAATCTTTCAGGTAAAAGGACCGCAGCCGGACGAACTCTGGAAAGTCGGACGCCCGCTTGGCGGGCGTGAGGCACCGAAGGGGCAAACCCGGCGGCGCCATGTCCAGGGGACATGGCGCGGGCGAAACTCTCAGGTAAGAGACAGAGGGCATGGGAACTGGTAGTTCCCATGCCCTATTGCTTTCCCACAGATGACTAATGCAAGGCATTGGTTGCATCCGTCTTGATCATTAATGCGAAAATCCCCCAAGGATGCTACCAAATTTCTTTAGTGCGGTGCGCGTGGCCGGGCCGAGGAAAAGGAGGTATCAGAAAGCCTGTCAAACCGGATGTTCCGGCCAGGAGCATAGCAAACCAATCGAGAGCGGAAACTGATTCAGGAGGGATGAGCATGCCATTGCAGAGGACTCCGCTGTATCCAATGCACCTGAAGTACCACGGCAAGATGATCGATTTTGGCGGATGGGAACTGCCGATGGAGTATGAAGATACGGGAATCATCGCCGAGCATCACCACGTCCGCCGGCAGGCAGGATTGTTCGACGTATCGCACATGGGCGAGGTCGACGTCAGGGGAGAAAGAGCCGCGGCCTTTGTCCAGAACCTGATGGTGAACGACATCTCGCCGCTGGCGGAAGGCCAGATCTGCTATTCGCCGATGTGCTACCCGGACGGCGGCTGCGTCGACGACCTGCTGGTCTACAAATATGCCCCGGACCACTTTTTCATCGTGGTGAACGCCGCCAACACGGACAAGGACTTCGCCTGGATGCAGGAGCAAGCCATTCCGGGCGCAACTCTCGCCAACCTTTCCAGCGACTACGCCGAGCTGGCCCTCCAGGGCCCCAAGGCGGAGGATGTGTTGCAGAAAATCTGCGATGCGAGCCTCAGCGCCATCAAGTATTACTGGTTCAATCCCCGGGTGAAGATTTCAGGAATAGACTGTATCGTATCCCGCACCGGTTACACAGGAGAGGACGGCTTCGAGATCTTCATCGCCCCCGACCGGGCCTGCGAGGTCTGGGAGGCGATCCTGTCAACTGGAGCGGGCCGGGTTGCCCCCATCGGCCTGGGCGCCCGGGACTCCCTGAGATTTGAAGCCAAACTCCCCCTCTACGGCCACGAGATCGACAGGGACATCACCCCCCTGGAAGCCCGGCTCGGCCGCTTTGTCAAGCTGGGCAAGCCAGCCTTCATCGGCAAGGAGGCCCTGATCAGGCAAAGCCAGGCGGGGCCGCAGCGCCTGTTGGTAGAATTTGAGATGATCGGGAGAGGCATCCCCAGGTCTCACTATGAAATCCAGAAAGACGGACAGGTTATTGGATGGGTGACCAGCGGCGGGTACGCCCCCACCCTGGACAAAAATATCGGCCTGGCTCTGATCAGGCATGAGTTCTCAACCGTTGGCGAACAGTTCGACGTGATCATCCGCAACAAGCCGGTCAGGGCACAGGTTGGAGAGGGCATCTTTTATAAGCGAAAGAAGAATAACTAACGAGGAGTGATGAACATGGAAATCAGGGAAGGCCTGTATTATTCCGAGGATCACGAGTGGGTCAGGGTTGAGGGAGACAGAGCCTGCATCGGAATCACCGATTTTGCCCAGGAGCATCTCGGGGACATCGTTTTCGTAGAGGTCCCGGACCTGGACAGCGAGTTCGAGGCCGGCGCCACCATCGGCGTCATCGAGTCCGTCAAGGCGGTGTCGGATATGCACACCCCGGTGTCCGGGAAGGTGGTCGCAGTGAACGACGCCCTGGAAGACTCGCCCGGAGCGCTGAACAAGGACCCTTACGGGCAGCACATCGCAGTCCTGGCCATGAGCGACCGGGCCGATCTGGACAAGTTGATGAACAGCGCCGACTACGCCGCCTTCTGCACCAGGGAAGCAGAGTAGGCGGGAGGGAGGAAAAGCTATGGGATACGTACCCAATCCTCCCCGGGTCGTCCGGGAGATGCTGGAGTCCATGGGATTTCAGGGCATTGATGACCTCTTCGCCGATATCCCCGCCGGACTGAGGCTGAACAGGGAACTGAACCTGGAGGCGCCCCGCTCCGAACAGGAACTGCGCCAGGAACTGGGGCAGCTCGCCGCAAGGAACACCGCCGTGGACGACCGGCCGTGCTTTCTGGGCGCCGGCGCCTACGACCACTACATTCCCGCCGTGGTGGAACAACTGCTGCTGCGTTCGGAGTTCTACACAGCCTATACCCCTTACCAGCCGGAATTGAGCCAGGGCATCCTGCAAGCGATCTTTGAATACCAGACCATGATCTGCAACCTGACGGCGATGGATCTCGCCAACGCCTCCATGTATGACGGGGGCAGCGCCCTGGCGGAGGCCTGCTCTCTGGCCTGCGACACCACACGCCGCAGCAGGGTGCTGGTTCCGGATACCGTCAATCCCCGCTTCCTGGATGTCGCCAGGACGTATGCCGGCGGGGGCAAGATGGAGATCGTGGCCGTCCCGGGAAGCGATGGAATCGCCGACGCCGCCGCCATCGCCTCGCTGGTCGACAGCCGCACGGCTGCGGTGGTCGTCCAGCACCCCAACTTCTACGGCAACCTGGAGACTGACCTCCCGGCGATCGAGAAGGCAATTCACGACCAGAAGGGCCTCCTGATCATGTCGGTCGATCCGATCTCGCTGGGTCTCCTGAAACCCCCGGGAGCCTGGGGAGCAGACATCGTGGCCGGAGAAGGGCAGGCCCTGGGCAACCCGCTCAGTTTTGGCGGCCCCTACCTCGGATTCTTCGCCGCCACTGAGAAGCTGATGCGCAAGGTACCCGGACGGTTAGTGGGCCAGACCGTTGACCTGGACGGTCAACGGGCATTCGTGCTCACCCTCCAGACCCGTGAACAGCACATCCGGCGGGAGAAGGCAGGCTCCAACATCTGCTCCAACGAGGCCCTCTGCGCCCTGGCAGCCGCCATCTACCTGTCCGTAGCCGGTCGGGAGGGACTGAAGGAGATCGCCGCCCGCTGCCACCGCTTGGCCTGCTACGCCAGGGATGAACTGCAGAAAAGGGGCCTCAGGCTGAAATACCAACGGCCCTTCTTCAAGGAGTTTGCAGTGGCGATCCGGGACCCCGGCGCCGCTAACCGCGCCCTGCTTGAGGCGGGGATCATCGGGGGCTACGAACTGGGCGGCGCCCTGCTGCTGGCCTTCACCGAAAAGCGCAACCGCACGGAAATCGACCGGCTTGTCTCCGTGTTAGGAGGTGTCGACAATGAGTAAGCTCATCTTTGAAAAAAGCGTGCCAGGCGCCCGGGCGTTCTCGCTGCCCCCGTGCGACGTTCCCGAACCTGGCGAGCTACCGGACTCCTTCCTGCGGGAGGAGGACGCCCTGCTGCCGGAAGTCAGCGAGGTGGAGGCGGTGCGTCACTACACAGAGCTGTCACGGAGGTCCTACGGGGTCGACAGCGGCTTCTACCCCCTGGGATCGTGCACCATGAAGTACAACCCCAAGATCAACGAGTGGGCGGCCCGCCTGCCCGGCTTTGCGAACATCCACCCCTACCAGGACGAGGAGACGGTGCAGGGCGCCCTGGAGTTGATGCACGACCTGGAAGGGATGCTCCGTGAGATCACCGGCATGGACAGCTTCACCCTCCAGCCCGCCGCCGGGGCGCACGGTGAGATGACCGGGGTACTGATCATCAAGGCCTACCACAACCACCGCCGGGATTTGCAGCGCACCAAGATGATCGTGCCCGACTCCGCCCACGGCACCAACCCGGCGACTGCCCACATGGCCGGTTTTGAAATGATCGAGGTCAAGTCGAGCGCGCGGGGGTTGGTGGACATAGCCGACCTGCGGGCGCTCATGAGCGATCAGATCGCCGGCCTGATGCTGACCAACCCCAACACCCTGGGGCTGTTCGAAGAAGAGATCCAGGAGATCGCCGAGGCAGTGCACGCTGCCGGCGGCATCCTCTATTACGATGGCGCCAACGCCAATGCCATCATGGGTGTGGCACGCCCCGGGGACATGGGCTTCGACGTCTGCCACCTGAACCTGCACAAGACCTTCGGCACGCCCCACGGTGGCGGCGGGCCGGGGTCAGGCCCCATCGGGGTGAAGGCCTTCCTGGCCGACTTCCTCCCGGTCCCTGTCATCGTCAGGCGGGACGGCCGCTTCGCTCTAGACTACGACCGCCCCCTGTCCATCGGCAAGGTGCTGTCCTTCTACGGCAACTTCGGGGTGATGGTCAAGGCCTACGCCTACATCAAGGCTCTAGGAGCCTCAGGGATCCGGGAGGCCTGCGAGAACGCCGTGCTGAACGCCAACTACATTCGCACCGGACTCCGCGGCCACTACGACATCCCCTATGACCGGCTGTGCAAGCACGAGTTCGTGGCCTCGGCCAGGAGGCAGAAGAAGGAGAACGGCGTGAGCGCCCTCGACGTGGCCAAGTCCCTGATCGACTACGGCTATCACCCGCCGACGATCTACTTCCCGCTGATCGTCGAGGAGGCCCTGATGATCGAGCCGACCGAGACGGAGACCAGGGAGCGCCTGGACGATTTCATCGAGGCCATGCTGGCCATCGCCCGGGATGCCGCAGAGCATCCGGAACAGGTTAAGGACGCCCCCCGGAAGGCGGTCATCCGCCGCCTGGACGAGACGAGGGCGGCGCGCAACCCGGTTTTGAAGTGGACGCCCGAATAAACCAGGAGACGGTTCGGCCCCAGGAGAAGATCGGCGCCCGGCCTCAGGCCCGACTCTTCCCTAAAGCCGGACTTCAACCTTAGCACCCTTGTTCTGACCAAAACCCAGTAGGGGCGCGGCTTCCATCAAATTAAGCAGTGTACGCGTAGTCTAGAACTTTTTCAAGGAATCCTGCAACGGGGCGATTCTTGGGCTGTTAGGGTTGAACTTCGGTTGAGAAGCCGCCTAGCCCACTTCCTGAAGAAGGCTGATCAGGCGGCTGCTGAAAAGCTGAATAACCTGATGGCCAGGAGAAACCAAAAGCAGGACGGCAAGGCGAGCAGCAACAAGTAAAAAATATTTCACGTGAAATAACCAAGCCCGGGTGACGCATTCCGGGCTCTTGCTTTATCCGGAAGCAGGCTTAATAATAGAAGAACGGGCCAAGCCATGCCCAGGGTGATCCTGCCCCTGGGATAGACAAATTAATGGACAAAGTAATGGACAAATATAAGTTGTATAATGAATAAAAGTGCTTTATAATGTACATAATAAAGACATTTAAAATGGACAAAGGGGGGACATTTAATTGCCACGATGGGATGTTATATTTGATCCGCGAATAGAATTTAATAGAGAATTGCTGGAGCTATTGGTTAAGATCGAGGCCTTTAAGTTATCTACTTCAAAAATTCCTCTGCTACCCAACTTTCGCAAGACACTGAATACGCTTAATATCGTCAGACAGATCCGCGGGACCACAGGCATCGAAGGGAATACGCTGGAAGAGGGTAATATAGAAAAATTAATAACCGAAAGGAATCAGCTGAAAGAGGGCAATGATGAGGGCAGTATGGAAGAAATAAGAGAGGCTGAGGAAGCGGCCAAACCCGAGAGAACGCAAGAGGAACAGGAAGTTATCAATGCGCATAATGTCCTAAATTTCATCCGGGATATCGTTAATCGGAATCCGGAAGGGATCATCACGGAGGACTTGATTAAGAAATTACATTACTTAAACACAGAGCAGTGCCACTATCCTGGTAATGTTCCGGGACAGTATCGCCAGGGGCCTGTTCATGCCGGGGAATATCTTGCTCCAGAGCATGCTCAAGTCCCCCGACTAATGGATGAGTTTATAAGGTTCATTAACAGTCGAATGGCGCTTGAAGGGTACAAACCTATTATTAGAGCGGTGATAGCTCACTTTTACGTGGTTTCTATCCATCCTTTCTGTGATGGTAACGGCAGGGTATCTAGAGCTTTGGAGGCTTATATCCTCTATCAAGGGGGCTATAATGTCAGCAGTTTTTACTCATTGGCTAACTTCTACTACAAGAATAGATCTGGATATATTAACCAGTTAATGGCAGCAAGGTTCAAATATGATGGCAATCTTAATGCATTTGTTAAATTCTCCCTTAATGGCTATCTTCAGGAAATTGAGCAGGTACAAAACGAAATCCTTCGTTTTATTAAGCTACTTACTTTCAGAGATCTTTTCAAGGAATATCTGGCCATGAGAGACATAAACTCTAGGCAACTCGCATTACTGGAATATCTCACATCGTTAGGTCAACCCAAGGTTACCGTGCTTTTTGACCTGCCAACCATGGGAGTGGTTGAGTATAAGCGGGCTACGCATCCAATGATAAAAGCCCTATACGAAAAGTTAACAACGAAGACGTTGCTGAGAGATCTTAAGGGTCTGGAAGAATTGGAACTAATAAAGGTTGTTGAAGGCTACATAGCAGCCAACATTGACGTGATGGATCAGTTTATCTGAAAGTGTCAAGGTTGATCTCCCCTATGCCTATCTGGCAAATCCATCAGCTAACGGATTTGAGAGGGCCGGCGCAACTCATCGGTCCGCCAAGTGGAGACTCCGGAGTGCCCCGGGGCCCAGTTGCCGGTGTCGGCATGAGGGAGTCTTAAGTAATTCTCGGTCTCTTGAAGTACCTTTTGGAGAGGTTTCCCCCCAATTTCCCCCCAACTCGCTCTTTTATTCACTCGCTGTATAATTCAAAAGCCCCACATCGCTTGTGGGGCTTGATTTCTCTGGTGCGCCATGAGGGAGTTGAACCCCCAACCTTGTGATTAAGAGTTGCCGGGTACATGTTTTAGCCTGCCTCATCAAGTCTCAGTATGGCTTAACTGCTAGGCTTTCAGGGAATGGGAATCTCATCCAACCTCATCAAGAATCAGGGTTTCTCAGCCCAATAGGGGTAAAATAGGGGTAAAACTTCGAGACCTGGGATGCAGGCAGGACGCGGGATGCAGGACACGGGAAAAATTCAATTGTTGTATAGCTTCTTCAGAAAGGTCTCGACCCGCGCCTGAAGTTGGTCTTTATTCCTAAGTCCGTTCTCATATAACCTGTCTGTTTCGGCATGGGCGAGCTTCCATGCCGTTTTATTTATTTCACCTGCCTTGAGCTTGCCGCGGAGCCAACCCCATACCTGCCTGCTGGCGATTTTTGCGACAGTCCCCCGTTTGCGGCACTTGATAGAACAATATACGTCATGTTCTGTCGCAGCCAGGAACGGCCTGTTACAGCGGGCGCATCTTTTAAGGCCGGCATGGTCTCGCATCGTCATTGTGAGGGTAAGCGAAAGATAACAGGCATCGAGCAGGGAACGCGTCTGCCAACCTAAAAACCACCTTGCCTCTTCCTTGTCGTACTCTGGACGTGGTATGCAACCATCAAGCAGGTCCAGTCCATTTTCCGATTGCAAGACCGTCGCCTTATCGCCTAGCTCCCATTTTATTTCCTCTGCGTCCGGCGTGTTCACCCCTTTGAGTGTTATTCTCTTTTCGTCAATGTCTGCAAGCCGCATCACCGCAGTCTGATATTTTTCCGTCGCGTAAATGAATAGCTCAAGGGGTTCACAGTGGAGCTTCATGTTATGCCAGTTGGCAGGCTTTACTTTCGGTGCCGGCACATCATACCACCGGGAGTGTTCACCCTCGAATTGCTCCCTGACCAACCTTGGTGGTTCAAATAAAGGGCC
>JBEKFU010000009.1:0-30439 GCA_050013155.1 Thermacetogeniaceae bacterium
CCTCTTGGCCAGGTCGCCCTCCCGGGCGAGCCGGATCGCCACGCCGACCTCGTCCACCAGGATGTGGACCTCTCCGATGAGATTGTTCAGGTTGTTCTTGATGTTGTTGAAATCGCCGTGGTACTCCTCGGTGATCTGCTCCGGGATGTCCCCCTTGCTGATGCGGTCGACGTAGTCGGCGGCCATGTGCAGCGGATTGATCAGGGCGTCCAGAGCGTCGTTGATCCCCCGCAGGATCTTCCGGTAGACCCCCTTTGATCTGTCGGCGTCGGCCCTCTTGGCCAGGTCGCCCTCCCGGGCGAGCCGGATCGCCACGCCGACCTCGTCCACCAGGATGTGGACCTCTCCGATGAGATTGTTCAGGTTGTTCTTGATGTTGTTGAAGTCCCCGTGGTACTCCTCGGTGATCTGCTCCGGGATCTCCCCCTTGCTGATGCGGTCGACGTAGTCGGCGGCCATGTGCAGCGGATTGATCAGGGCGTCCAGGGTGTCGTTGATCCCCCGCAGGATCTTGCGGTAGACCCCCTTGGACCGGTCGGCGTCGGCCCTCTGGGCCAGGTCGCCGTCGCGAGCCGCCCTGATTGCCACGCCGACCTCGTCCACCAGGACGTGGACCTCTCCGATGAGATTGTTCAGGTTGTTCTTGATGTTGTTGAAGTCCCCGTGGTACTCCTCGGTGATCTGCTCCGGGATGTCCCCCTTGCTGATGCGGTCGACGTAGTCGGCGGCCACGTTGAGGGGACCCGTCAGGGCGTCCAGCATCTCGTTGACGCCGTCCACCAGGAGTTGGTAATCCCCTTCCGCCTTGACGTCGGCCCTGGCCGACAGCTCCCCGGCCTTGGCCTTGGCCGCCAGGTCCTGGACGGCCTGCAGGGCCAGCTTCTGGCTGGTCCGGTCGATGATCGTCTCGACGACGCCCGTGATCTCTCCCTTGGAGTTATGGGACGGTATTGGCCTGTACTCGAAGAAGTACTTCCTGTCCTTGAAGCTCGCCACGGTCGCCCAGGTTTCCACGTAGGCTCTGGAACCGGTGGCAAGGGCCGTCTTCATGCCGCTGGTCTCGGACTGGATCAGGGACAAGACGGGGACTCCCTCGAGCTGCTCCTTCCTCACGCCCACCAGGTCGGCAAAGGCATCGTTGCCATACACCATTTTTCCGTCCTGATCCGCAACAAACACGGGAATTTGAATCATCTCCAGCAACGACAGATCCTTCTTGCCGCTCCGGGCGGCGGTTTCCTTGTCGCTGTTCGCCTCCATGCTAAGCACTCTCCTCTTCGTTAAAAAGTAATTTATTGGCGTCCAACAAGATCTTTACCTGGTCACCGACCTTGCCCATGCCCTGGATGAACCGGTTGCCCCTCCCCTTCCGCATCCTCGGAGGGGGCTCGATCTCGCTTCCCGGTATGTCCAGCACCTCCAGCACCCGGTCGACGATCAGTCCGACCGGCTGCTCGTTGATGTTGATCACGACGATACAGGTGCGGTCGTCGTAGGGGCGCTCCTCCACCCCGAAGCGCAGCCGCACGTCCATGACCGGGATCACCTTGCCCCTCAAGTTGATCACTCCCTTGACATAAGAGGGCATGTCAGGGACTTTGGTGATGCTCTGGATCCCGATGATCTCCGTCACGAAGCGGATCTCGATGCCGTAGTCCTCCTTGCCGATCACGAAGGTGAGGTACTTGTCCTCCTGGGTGTCCTCTCCATCCTCATCGTCATCCTCCACCAGGTCGGCATCCAGTCTTTCCTTTTCGCTCAATGGTCTCACCTCGCTCTCACAGATTTCTATTCTTATCAGTGCATAATCTCGTCAACGGAACTGATCAGGCCGGCGATGTCCAGGATCAGGCTGATCTCACCGTCACCCAGGATGGCGCAGCCTGAGATCCCCTTGACGTGGTTCAGGTAGCCCGGCAGGCCCTTAATCACGATCTGCTGCTGTCCGAGCAGTTCGTCTACGAACAGGCAGAACTTGTTGTCGCTGTTCTCGACCATGATCAGAATCCCCTCGCTCAACTGGTAGTACCGGGGGTCCACCCGGTAGAGCTCGTGCAGCCTCAAGACCGGCTGCAACTCCCCGCGTATGCGGACGATCTCCAGACCGTCGGGAGTGCGGGTGATCTGCTCGCGTCCGGGGCGGAACGATTCCTTGATGGAACTGATGGGGATGGTGTAGCGGTGCGCCCCGACCCTCACCACCATCCCCTCGATGATGGCCAGGGTCAGGGGGATGCGGACGGCAAATATAGTCCCCACCCCGGCTCTGCTCCTGATGTCCACCTTGCCCCGCAGCCTCTCGATGTTCCTCTTGACCACATCCATGCCGACGCCCCGCCCGGATATGCTGGAAACTTGCTCGGCAGTAGAGAAGCCGGGCTCGAAGATCAGGCGCCAGACGTCCTCGTCTTTCATCTCCCGGTCCTCGCTCTTGACCAGCCCTTTTTCTACCCCTTTCTGGAAGATCTTATCGCGGTTCAAGCCTCTCCCGTCGTCCTCGATGGTGATCCACACCTCGCCCGCCGAGTGCTTGGCCTCGAGGGTGACCCGCCCCGTCTCCGGCTTCCCCGCCGCCAGCCGCTCGGCGGGGGTCTCCAGGCCGTGGTCGACGGCGTTGCGAATCAGGTGGACGAGGGGGTCGGAGATCTGTTCGATGATCGTCTTGTCAACCTCCGTTTCCTCGCCGATGATCTCAAGTTGCACCTGCTTGTTCGCCTTCTGGGCGAGGTCCCGGACGAGGCGCATCATCTTGCGGAACACCCCGGCCAGGGGGATCATCCTCATGGACATGGCCACTTCCTGGATCTCCCGGGAGATCTTGTCCAGTTGCGTGACGGCCTTGCCAAACCGCTCGTTCTTGAAAATATTCAGGTCCTGGTTGTTGGAGACCATCAACTCGGCGATGACCAACTCTCCCACCAGGTCGAGCATCTTGTCCAGTTTGTCGATATCCACCCTGATCACCGCGCCGGGCCCACCGGGCGTAGCGCCGCCGGGCGCCGACCCGGCGCTGCTGGCGCCGACCGTCCCATCAGACGGCCCCGCCCTAAGTTTACCCGGCACAGGCTTCGTTTCCGGTTGGCGGCCTGCCAATTGGGATGTGCGAGGTGAGAGGTTAGAAGTGAGATCCTTGTCGGTATTGGCTTCGCCAATGCCTTCGCGCCCGCTAAGGCGGGCGCCCTCTGCTCCGGTGCCCGGCGGCGCCATGTCCGGTGGACCTGGCGCGGACCCGGCGCCGCCGCTTCTCACACCACTTTCTGCAGCCACGCCTTCTATGAGTGCTTTTAAATCTTTTTTCTCGCTTCTCACTTCTAGCTTCTCACTTCTCAGATCGGCCAGGCCTAGCTTCAGGATCTCCTCATCCAACGAAGGCCGGGCTTCTTCAGCCTGTCCAGCCAAGACAGGACTGGAGGCGCCTTCCTCTGGCCATGCTGTTACACCGCTATCAGGGATTTCATCTCCTGCTCCGAGCTGTTCCAACTCCTTCGCCAGAGGGGATGCCAGTGAATATTGGGATATGCTAGGTGTGAGCGCGCCCGGCGGGTACCCGCCCACTTCTCGCCTCTCACCTCTCAATTCCGCAGGCCGGCTCTCCCGATCCTCTACCAGGTGCACCAGCCTGTCGCAGAGTTGGTCAATGTCCGTTATCTCGCCGGCGCCTCCCAGGGACAGGTCGCTCGTCTTGCTGCGGACGGCATCAACCACCTTCAGCAAGACGGACATGGTGGCCGGATCACAGACCGGCTCTCCGTTCCTGATCTGATCCAGCACGTTTTCAGCCAGGTGGCTGAGCCTCTCGAGATCCCCGTAGCCAAAAAAGCCGGCGTTGCCCTTGATGCTGTGAAAGGCCCGAAAGGCCTGCCTGGCGGATTCGGCGTCCGGCATCCTCTCCAACGCCAGCAGGGCCGACTCGGCATCCTCGCACAGTTCCATGGTCTCCTCGGAGAAGCTCTTGATCATCTCCGGGGTGATCCGCAGCCCCACCTCCTCCGGGCCGGGCCAAGGGGCATTCTCCTGCTCTAGACCAGGCGCCCCGCCTGGGGCGGGAGTATCTTCAGGGCCGGCTTCAGAAAAGGGTTGATCGCCTGCTGTTGCCGGCCTGTTGTCCGGGGCTAACATCAGATTCAGATCAGGCGCCTCCTCCTCCTCCTCCGCATCCGGGCTTTCAGCCCGGCCTGAAGGAATGCGGAGCACAGGCCCTCTGCCGTTACCGGGGGCGCCCTCATCTCCGCCAGTGAATGTATCCTCGCCGGAGATGGCGGCAATCGTCTGCCTCAGGTCATTGATCAGAGATTCGGTCTCTTCCTCGAAGCCCTCGTCGCTGAACCTGCGCTCCACCACGTCAAGGATGCTGCGGACGAAGTCGGTGGTGCGGCAGAGGAGATCCACGTGGTAGGGCGTGATCTCGGCCTTGCCCTTGCGGAAGATGTCCAGCAGGGTCTCCGCCTCGTGGGTGACGCCGATGATCGCCTGGAAATCAAGGAAGGATGCCGTTCCTTTGAGCGAGTGAAAGAGGCGGAAGATGGCGTTCAGGATCTCTTCATCCACTCTTCCCGAGCCAAGCGCTGTCTTTTCCATGTCGATAATCTGCGGCTCGGCATCATCCAGCAGTTCCCGGGCTTCATTGATGAAGTCCCTGATCATTTCCATTCTTTCTTCCTGATCGCTGTCCATCTACGTTGTTTCCCCTTTCCCATACTACCCGGGCACTAGCATAACGCCTTACTTGATTCGCTCCTACTTCCTTAAAAGTGACCCAGCACTGAACACAAAAAGAGATACAATACTAAACACAAATTAAGACGGTTGCTACTTATACTGAGGTGAATTAAGTGCTGGGGAACATCGTTGCCGGGCGCCCGCTTGCGGGCGCGGGGTTCAAACATGTGAAAGTCTCTGCAAAAGCTACCGTCTCTCTTTTGTGCCGGGTTGTTCACGGCAGCGACAACAATACCGGCGTCCATATGGCCGGTGATGATATTCAAGGAATAAACCCCTCTAGGTCGATTATCGGAGTCGCTGCCTAAAACTTGAGGCTTGCTGGATTATGTGAAAATTGCCAACCCAACACTCCACGAAAAGCAAAAAACCCGCCTCATCGCGGGTTTCACCGGCGCCTCCGGCGCTAAGTCCCAAGGAGGCCTCTCACATCCCAAAGCCGTAGGAAGGCCAGAGATTTTCCGCCTGGAAGCGCAACCGGTCATGGTAGGCGCCGGGGTCGGCGCAGGCTGCCTGAAAGCCTGCCAGGAGTCCTGGCCAGCGCCTCCGGAATAGGGCGTTTAGATTGGACACAGCGGTGGGATAAAAGTTCAGGGGATCGTAATCCACTTCCCTCACCCCCGATTGTGCCGCCTTTTTGAGGATGGATGCCAGGTTGGCCCCGGTATCGCCGATACCGGGGATCACCGGCGCGATGAAGATCCAGGTATCAATACCGGCTTCAGCCAGTGCAGCCAGGGCAGCAAAACGGCGTTCAGGCTCCGGGGCGCCTGGCTCCAGGAGATGGGCAACTTCGGGATCCGCAGTGGTGATCGTGAACCCCACATCAACCCCGGGCAACTGCTTCAACAGCGGCAAGTCCCGCAGCACCAGGTCGGACTTGGTCAGGATCGAGACGGACATCTCACTGTCTGCCAGCAGGTTAAGGCAGGAGCGTGTCAGTTGATACCGCTGCTCCACCGGCTGGTAGGGGTCGGTGACACTGGACAGAGTCACTCTGCCGGGCCTTGCCCTGCGCAGTTGGCTGGCCAGGCGGTCGGCAAAATTGACCTTGACCTGGACGAATGAGCCCCACTTGTCCTCGATGCCGCAAAAACGCTTCATGAAGCTGGCATAGCAGTAAGCACAGGCATGCGTGCAGCCGGTGTAGGGGTTGAGGCAGTAATCCATGCCGGGAATGGCACAGCGGTTCAGGGCCGTGCGGCACTCCTTGTGCAAAATCCGGGCCAGCGCTGTTTCCCCCCTTGGCATCTGTTGAACCCCACACGACTGAAGTCGCGAGGTTCCAGGTTGTTGATTCCCGCGAACTTCGTCCCCTGAGTCTATTATATTCGAAAAAATGTTGCAATTCCCTGCTTCCTTGGCATTGAACGCAAGCGCCGCCTTACGTGAGCGAAGCCCGCGCTAGCTTCCGACCTCTGTTATTGGTTGGCCGCTTTGCTCTTCACGCCGTGTACCGGCGTCATGATCCGCCTCACCAGCTTGATCAGGGAGATGATGTCAAAGGGCTTGGTGATATAGTGCTGGATCAGCCCCAGCTTTCTGACTTCCATGACATCCTCCAGCTCTCCATAGGCAGTGATCATGATCACGGGCACGTTGGAGATCAGGCCCTGGACATCTTTTAGGGTTTCCAGGCCGTTCTTCCCGGGCATATTGATGTCCATGAAGATCAGTTCGGGGGTCCGGGCGCGGATGGCTCGGACCGCCTGATCGCTGTTCAAGGCAGTTTCGACACAGTATCCCTCCGAGATGAACACTTCCTCCAACAACTCGCAGATGGCCGGTTGATCGTCTACAATCAGCAGGTAATGGTCCTTCCTGTTATTCATCTTTTTGGGTGCCGGAGACCCAACCCCTTGGGCGCCGGGCCGCTCCTCTTTTCATGGTAAGTAACAATTCGGCCTGTCCAGGGAAATTCCTTTACAAAAATTCCTCTATTATTCGACATAAATCACGCTATCCAATGCAAGAACAATCAGGAAAGGATGCACTCTGTTTAAAGTCATCCTCAATAGGCCTAATTCTGGTTAGAAATCCCGGCGAGCCACCTCTAGGCGCTAAAAATCCCCGGTATATCATGGTACAGGCACCCGTCTCTTCACGGCGCACTGCCTGAAAGCTGCATAAGGTCTTGCCGGAAAGTCACAAAAATGATAAGCTTCATGAGCAGGAAAAGAGTTTTTTTGCCGTACAGCGGGAGGCTCAAAAACCGCCGACACCACGCCGGTCAATCGGGGAGCAGAACAAGCCGCTCCCTGGTTCGAGAAACAGACTGCCGGAGAAAGAGGCTAACGGAGGATGTATATATATGCTGGATAACCCTGGCGGCATCGCGGTCAGAAGCGCCAGATCAAGGAGAGCGGCCAGAAGGAGAGCGCCCGCCATAAAGGCCCTGCTGGCGGTTGTCGGTTTTCTGGTAATCAATGCCCTCTTCTTTGCCGTGACCTGCCCCTTCGTAGTGTGGTTCGGCCCGTTCCACAACATCAAAACCGCAGCCATAGAGTCGGTGGCCACCTCCGAGCACCATAACCTGTTGCGCTATCTCGGCATGAGCCAGCAGGAGATCAACAAGCTTTCCAAGCAGGTGGCAAATGCCGGCGGCGATACAACCGGAGTCACCGTCAATACCAACCATGACAACACGGTGACCCTGCAGCAGGTCCGCAGCTCCCGCTTCAAGGGGTACCTCCTGGAGATCAGCGACCCCACCCGGGTGACACTGGGCATCACCCCCAGCCTGGGATCCGAGGGCGCCACCACCAGCGAGATCGCCAGGGACGACGGGGCCATCGCGGCGGTGAATGCCGGGGGCTTTGACGACCCGTCCGGGACTGGCACCGGCAAGACCCCTTATGGGGTGATCGTCCACAACGGCGTCCCCATCTGGGGGGGAAACGACGAGGTTAATGAAGACCTGATCGGGCTGGACAACGACGGGGTGCTGGTTACAGGCTCCTACACCATCTACGAGATGGAAGAGATGGGCATCCGGGAAGGCGTCTCCTTTGGCCCGACCCTGATCAAGAACGGCGAGAAACAGATCACCAGTGGTGACGGAGGCTGGGGCATCGGCCCGCGCACCGCCATCGGCCAGAAGCAGGACGGCACCATCATGCTGCTGGTGATTGACGGGCGCCAGATCGATTCTCCGGGAGCGACCCTGCTGGACGCGCAGAACATTCTCTACGACGCCGGCGCCTGGACGGCAGCCAACCTGGACGGCGGCTCGAGCACCACCATGTACTACAACGGCAAGGTGATCAACAGTCCCTGCGACCCGCTGGGGGAGCGCATGGTGTCCACCGCCTTTATCGTCAAATAACATCCAAATTTTATCGGTTCGGTGGTGATACGGTGAAAAAGCTGATACCTTGGCTGATAGCAGCAATCGTCTTGCAACTGTGCATCTACCTCTACCTCAACCATCTGCTGACGCCTTCCGTCGCCGGCGGTTACACTCTGACGCCGACCGCCTCCGGTGGCGTGCAGGCCGGCGTCCAGCAACTGTTCTCATACGATGGCAGTTTCCGGGCCGACGTCTCCAAGGACGCGGTGAAGATCTATTCGACCGGCGACGACAGCCTGAAGAAAGAGATCGACATCGGCGCCACGGAGAAGCTCACCTACTTCTCCTGGCTGCAGGACCGCAACATCGCCCTGGCGGGGATCAGCAAGCCGGGCAAGTTGGGCGCCATCTGCACCCTGGAGCCGCTCAACATGGTCACCGACAGCCAGTCGATCAAACCCACCATCACCGGCCTGTCCAAGGATGCGGAGATCGCCGACGTGGCCTACTCTACGGACACCAACGTGATCTACATCCAGGTCAAGAGCGGCGCCATTTCGACGATCTACCGCACCGACGCCAACAACGTGCTGACGAAGGTGGACAACACTCCATCCGTCATCGGCCGGATCGCCAATTTAAAAAGCGAGGACGCCCTGCTCTACGACAGCGTCAACACCGGGCGGGTCTACCTGGTGGACAAGAAAGGGAAACAGTGGATCTCTCCCCAGGACGGCAGCCAGTACGCCCTGATCGGCACCGACAAGAACGACATCATTTACATCACCAGGCTGAGCAGCGCGCAGGACAGAGCCAGAACCGGCAAGAACAGCGGCAGCAATGCCAGCGGCCGGTTGGCAGATATGATTCTGACAGGCGGACTGAACGAAGCTTTCACGCCGCTGCAGCAGTCGGGCCTGCCTTACCCGGTGGACTCCATCAGGGTCACCTATGACGGAACAATCAAGTTGACCTAGCGCCGACCGGCCTTTTTTCCTGAGCACGGCGATCAGCAAAATGAGAGCGGGAACTGCCAACTCCATGGCAATTGCATAGGCGGGAAAGGTCTTGAAGAAAGCACCCAGCTTATCGAAGCTGCCAGAAAGCGCCCTGCTGAGGCGCTTTCTGCCCGATAAGTTGCGGTGATCTACTTCACTTTTATGGCCTCGCCGGTCACCCCGGTCTGCTCGATGGTAAAATTGGCCGTCACCCGGACTTTCACGGTGGGGAAATAATCCCGCCGCTGGTCCCTGATCTGCTTCCAGAAAGCGGGATCCGACTTGTGGAGCAGGTCGCCGAACCCGAAGACGTCGGATTTCAGCGACTGGCACCTGGCCACCGCCTCCTGGCAATAGTGCTCGGCCTCAGCGTCGATCAGTCGCTCCGCGGTTTTAATGTCAGATTCCTTCATCACGTCGATGGCGGCGTTCTTGTCCTCTGTCAGCTGCCCCGATCCCTTGATGTTGACCTCAAAGGTGATCCCATCCTGGTTGACCACCGGTTTGATGCCGACGCGAACTCTCCGATAGAGAAAAGAGGCGTTTGGCTCGGATGACCTGAAAGCGAAGGGGATGGCGCCGCCTGCGGCCTGCCCGGTGATGAACATGGCCCCCTCGCTCTCCTCCTCGTTCAGCCAACCCATCAGCCTATCCCCGACAAAGGCCGCAGAGCCATCCGCGGCCATGGTCTTCCGCTCCGGGTGCGGTGACTCCTTGACCCCCAATACCTGGTTCAAGTTCTGGTCTGGCGCGCCTGCTTTGCCCTGCTGACCCTGCTGACCCCCCTCTTCGGATTCGGCGTTCGGTGGTCCCTTTCGGACGGAAGACCCCCTTTCCGGTGGCACAAACAGGTGTATCCGGGGCATGGCCACGTCCCTGCCCGGGGTCAGCAGGGCGTAGACCACCTGGAACAGGTTCGCCGGCACTATATTGGAAGTCCTCAAGCGATTTGCTTTGATCAGCTTGGATATCTCTGCGGAGGCAATATTTTCAAACTCGGGCTGGGCTTCTATGGTCTCCAGGGCGGAGCCCTGGCAGACGGCCACGTCCGTCCGGTAGCGGATGTCCTTGTTCCGGTCGCAGAAGTCGATCACATTCTGGATGCCATCCCGGGCCAGGTCCTCACCAATCATGATCATTGCGGTATGCCCCAGGAAGACCGTCCGAGGTGAGCGCAGGCTGATGTTCATCAGGGCATCTTCGATGGTCTCCCCCTCTGCCGTGTCGACAAAACCGAGGCTGGGAGGCGTAATGCCTCCTCCTGTTATTCCCGTGGTTGGAGAAATTGCGTGCAACTTCAGGGTGAGCAGCGATAAGACAATCCTGGGCTTGCCGTCCTTGACGATCCGGTCGAAACCGATCATCGTGACCACGCTGATCTGGTTGAGCTCCCTTCGGTCCCAGCACCCGGTGCAGTTCGTGAGCAGCAGAGCGACCAGCACGAGGGCGATCATTCTAAGAGTCCTACTGATTCGCAAGGCGACCGCCTCCTTTTTTTCTGATCACGGCTACCAATAAGATGAGAGCGGGAATGACCAGCTCCACGACGGTGGCGTAGGGGGGCCAGGTATAGATCAGGAAGTCAAACAGCTTAAAGAAGGTGTCGTACAGCACCCTGCTGAGGATGACCATGATTACAGCGATCGGAAGCAGGGTGACGCGGTAGCTCTTCAGGCCCAGGGCGCCGGCAGCGGCGATGGCCGAGGAATGGATGAAGACCGCCAGCTTGACGGCCACCCCGCCCACCCAGATGATCATCACCAGCGTCTCCAGGCGTTCGATGAAGTGAAACAGCGAGATATACTGGGACAGGATGAAATAGGGGAAGATCATGTGGGCGGTCACCAGGTCGCCGAACACCCCCAGGATCACGAGCAGAATTGCGGCGGATGCAACCAGAGTGAAGCCGGCCAGCAGGAGCAGCGTTTTCACGTCCTCGTGCTTCTGGTTCAGGTAGGGATAGAGCATGAGCAGCAGAAACACCTCGCCCCGCCAGGCGCTGGCGATGAACCCGGCTCTGGCCATGGGCAGGAGGCCGCTTTCGAAAACAGGTCTCAGGTTGTTAAAGTCGATATTGCGGGCCGCCAGGGCCAGGATCACTACCAGCGAAAACAGGTACAACGGCAGGACCAGCTGGTTTTCCCGGGCGATCACCTCGATCCCCAGGTAGGCCCCGTAGGCGGCCACCAGCACCCATATGGCATCGAGCACCACCCCGGGAGTCAGGGTAAAAATGGCGATCCGGAACAGGCTGGAGCCCTCGTTCAGGATAACGGATCCGATATGGACGAACATCAGGGCATAGGCGGCAGCCAGCAGCTTGCCGGGTATTTTGCCCAGGATCTCCGGCAGGTAATCGGTAAAGGCCTGGGAGGGGAAGCGCCTGGCCAGCGCCAGCACCACGGCGATCACCAGCAACCCGTAAAACGCCGGGATGATGGAACCGGCGATCCAGCTGCCCGGGCCGGCCAACTGTGCATACCTGGGCGGCACGTAGAGAGAGGCGGTAACCGCTTCTGTTGTGAACAGCAGCATGAGCAGTTGCACACTGCTGATGCGGCCCTTGTCCAGCATACCGATTCCCTTTCTTTCGGCCAGGGAGATTTACTCCCTCGGCTTGGGTGGCTTAGGTTTGTTGTCGTCCTGCTTGACCGGTTCCACGTATCCCTGCAGCCGCGGCTGCATCTTCATCGCCCAGACCGGCGCCCGGACGAAGGTATCCTTCAAGTCGCCCAGGCTCAGGGGGGCGAAGGGAGACAGGTAGGGCATGCCAAAGGACCTCAGGGCGCAGGCCTGGAAGGTGGCCATGGTAAACAGGGCCATCACCCCGAACAGGCCCAGGAACCCGGCGGCGACGATAAAGAAGATCCGCAGAGCACGGATGCCGGTCGACAGACCCAGCGAGGAGATGGTATAGGAGGCGATCGCCGTCAGGGATATGGTGACCACCACCACCGGGGAGACCAGGCCGGCGGTGACGGCGACCTGGCCGATCAGGATGGCGCCGACCACGCCGATGGTCTGTCCGAAGGGCTTGGGCAGGCGGATCCCCGCCTCCTGCAGGATCTCGAAGGACAGCACCATGACTATCGCTTCAACCATGCCGGGGAAGGGCACCCCGCTGTGGGATGCCAGGATCGTCATCAGAAAGTCGGTGGGGATCAGGTCCTGGTGGAAGGTGGTGACGGCGACGTAGAAGGCCGGGGCCAGCAGGGCGACCAGGAGCGCCCCCCAGCGGATCAGCCGTATGAAGGTGGAGAACCAGTAGCGGTGGTAGTAGTCCTCGGGGCTCTGCATGTCGGTGTTCAGCGTCGTCGGGATGATCAGGGCAAAAGGGTCGTTGTCGAGGATCAGGGCGGCCTTGCCCTGCAGCAGGGCGGAGACGACCCGGTCGGGACGCTCGCTCGCCCCGATCCCGCTGATCGGGGAGTAGGGAGCATCCTGGATCAGTTCCTCGATCTGGCCGCTGCCAAGGATACCGTCTATCCTGATGCGGTGCAGCCGTGTCTTGATCTCCTCTACCAGACCCTCGTAGACGTAGCCCTTGAGGTAGACTATGGCGATCTTGTACTTGCTGACCTCGCCGACGTCCACCTTCTCCACGGCCAGCCGTGTGGTGTGCAGCCGCTTGCGCACCAGGGCGAGGTTGAGGCGCCCGTTCTCGTTGAAGGCGTCGAGCGAGCCCCGGGCCACCGACTCGGTCTGCGGCATCATCACCGGGCGATCGACGTTCTCCGAGGCATACAATAGCAGTGCCCGGTCCTGGCCGTCGACGAAGAGCGCCACCAGGCCCTTGGTGATCTCGCCGGCCACGTCCACCCAGCGGTTGTACATGAGGACCCTGGCGTTGGGAACGGCCTCTTCCATCAGCCATTCCATGGTGACCCCCGACGGTGGCGCCTGGATCGTCTGCAGGGGTTCTGTCACACTCTCCTTCAGCGCCTCTAATTTCACCAGGGAGTCAAAAAAGACCGCCAGGGCGCGGGTAGACCCCTGTTTGCCGATCCTGATCTCCCGCTCCACCAGGTCGCCGCAGCGGTCGAAGATCTCCGCCAGCACCTGCTTGTTATCGTCGAGCTTCTTGGAGAGGAGGCGGTCCTCCTGCTCCGGCTCGACCGGGTACGGTTTCTTCAGGGGGCCGCTGTTTTGCCTGCGCCTGAATAAGTTGAGCAACCAGTGGAACACGGTCACCCTCCCCCCGGATTTTTCGACTTCATTCGGCATCATGCATTTTTAGCATGCGCCCCAGATTGGTTGCTATGTCAAGCAATGATTGGGGCGCCTGACTGCGGCAGGCGGGTATTCCATAAAAATAGAAGACGCCCAGACAAAGGCTGAGCGCCCATTAAAACATCTTTCAATCTTGAACCGCATGCCCCGGAAGGAGGTCTGTTCCCTGTGTCAGATCGCCCTGATCATCCGGATGCCGGGCAAGTTCCCTGATCAAAGCCGTCAGATGCCGCCCTCGCCCTCCACCAGGTCGGCCACCGGCACCCGGGTGCGCTCGTGAGTGTCCAGGTACTTCACGGTGGCCAGATCGTTCGCCACATCCTCGATCCAGACCGGCGCCCCGCGGTGCAGCACCTCGATGACACCCAGCGAATCGAAGATCTCCTGCGCCCTCTCGATATTCAAGCCGCGCCATCCCCTTTCGTATTCAATCCAGTGTACTGTTTCTACCATTATCATGCCTCAGGATAGCAGATGTTATAGCACAATCGAGGCATCCGGACAACAAAAAAGCGCCGGGGATAGACCCGGCTTTGCTATTTTCAGGGATTTTGGCTATCGTGGGGTGTAGCTTCTTGACCCTCAGCGAGATGTGAGGAGCCACAACGAAACTGTCAAGAACACGGAACAGGCTTCGGTTTTTAAGCGACACGCCGGGGCGAAAGCCTGGCGCCTCCATCATTCACTCTGTTCTCAGGTAGCCAGCCCGGCGTTCACGCCAGAGCGCCACACCTTACTTGACGGCACTGCCTTCAAACTGCCCAGGGCATCCAGAAGCTGCCTCCAATCGTCTGCAATAAGATCCGGCTGGTAGGGACGCATCTCCTCCCGGGAGGCGATCCCCCAGGTGACCCCGGCGGTGGCAACGCCGGCGTTCTTTCCCGTCAGGACGTCATACCAACTGTCTCCCACGTAGACTGCCTGACCCGGCTCTACCGCCAGCAGTTCCAAGCCCCTGAGCAGGCAATCGGGGTACGGCTTCGGCCTGCTGGTATCCTCCAGAGTGACCACGTGGCTGAGATAGCGGTCCAGTCCGGTCATGGACATCCCGGCAACAGCCGGCTCCCTTCGCTTGGAAGTCACCAGCCCCAACCGGTAACCGGCGCCATGCAGGGCATCCAGGGCCTCCATGGTGCCTGGAAACAGCTCGAGCATCTCCGCCTGATGATCATGGTAGAATTCGGTGTATGCCTTTAAAAACCGCTCCTCCTGTCCCGGGGCATAGACCTCGGCGGCCTGCCGCAGGGGCAGCCCCACGGTCTTCATCACCTCGCCGTCGCCCCAGGGGATTCCAAAGTCCGCAAACACTTTCTCGAAGGAGCGCCTGATCAGGGGTATCGAGTTGAGCAATGTCCCATCCAGGTCAAAGAGCACGGCTCTCAGCTTCTTCTTCACCTTCACCCCTCCCGGTTTCGATTCTAGCACAAGTGCCGGTACTTTGGGCAAAACAATACATGGTATTTGCAGGAGCAGACTAAAAACCCCTCCCGCAGCTTGTGCTTGAACTGGCCGGAGGGGTTCTTCTTTACAGATCGCCTGAGGCTGCTTCAGGTGCAGCAGGTCATCCTCGACACGCCCCGCCAGGAGGCCGCCTGCATCCTGGCCCCGCTGCTGAAGCTGCAGGAGGACGGCGCTCTTCGTTTCATCGATGCCCGGCAGATCGCCGGCTGGGCCAAGCCCTCCGTAAGCCAGTTGGCGGTCGGGGGAATCATCACCGGCTATCCTGACGGGACCTTTCGCCCTGAAAAGATTATCAGCCGGGCCGAAGCGGTAGCGATCATCAAACACATCGTCCATCTGATCGCCCCTATCTCTTCCCTATGGAAAACGCCTTTCCGATCTGTTGGCCGGCCGCGTAATAGCAACCACCGCCGGGAGCGAAGAAAAACGGCCTGATCTGTTCGATGGCTGGCTTGCCGTTTTCTCCTACCATGGTCTCCTCAATCTTGGCGTCCAGGATCTCCCCGATGAACTGGGTGTGTAATCCGATCTCGATATGCTGGAGCAGCTTGCACTCGATAATGTATGGGAACTCCTGCACATATGGAGCGTCCACCAGCCCGCTCTTCACGGGCGTGAGCCCCGTGGCGGCAAACTTGTCGGTATCCCGGCCCGATGCGATCCCGAAGTAGTCGGCTTCTTTGATGTAGTCCGCAGAAGGGATGTTCACCGTAAAGGCCTTCCTCTCCATAATGTTTTCATAAGCAAGCGTGGCCTTTCTGAACGAGACGGCAACCGCCGGCGGGTTGGAGCAGCACATCCCCACCCAGGCGGCAGTACTGGCATTGGGCTTGCCCGTCCTGTCATAGGTGCCGATCACCCACACCGGTGTCATGCAAACCCCCTTGGAGCTTAAAGATACTTTACTCATTTCTGATGCCTCCCTATTTTTCAATGATTATTATTTCCATTTTACACTTTTGTGGGCATAGACAAAAACACCCAAGCGAAGCACACCGTAAACGGCCCCCTAGCTGCAAGCAAACCACTTTTACTTGACCACTTCATATCCGGCGTCGACGATGGCCTTCTCCATGTTCTCAAGATTTGTCTTGTCATCAACGTAGGTCACCTTGACCGTCTTGGCGTTCAGATCGACCACTGCGTCCCGCACGCCCTGGGTGGCGACCAGCGTTTTCTCCACGGTCATCTTGCAGTGCCCGCAGCTCATGCCCTCCACCTTCAAAACCACCTGCTTGATCATCGACATAGTCCTCCCTGTTTGCGGAGCCGGTGCCCGTAATCGCCGCCTATCATCGGTTTAGTCCCAGTGTATTGTATATTATGCAAGTGCCAACTTCAACTACTGCCCGTTTTCCTGCGGTGCCACCGTCCATTTCCTGCATTTACGTTGAAGCACGTGTCCCCGGGAACACCCCCGGGCGCAGCCCGTCGTATCTTGGCACCGAACCGTCCTTCTTTTGCCGCATGAACCGAAAGGAAAAACCGAAACGGCAGCGAAGAAGTTCAGGAAGAAGATGAGGAGTGTTGGTCGTGACGGCAGGCCTTACCGGCATCACAGTGAACACCATACTGCAACAGCCTCTGCCCAGCCGGTTCCTCCTCACCGTGCTGGAGGTCGAGGGCGACACGGCAGTTATTCTGGCTAACGGAAGGGCTCTGGAGGTGCATTCGGAGATCCCCCTGCAACCGGGACAGACGCTTCTCGTCAGCCAGGAACAGGGCGCTGGCGGCGAGATCAGGCTGCACCCCATCAGGGACGGAGCAGCTCCGGAAACTGCCGGAAGACAGGCTGTGCCGGAGGCGGAGAGACAGATCGACCTGCTGACCGCCCTGCGCCTGGCAGAATTGCCGGTAACGCCGGAGGCCGCCAATAAGATGGCCGCCCTGCTGAAAACGCTGGGAGGCGACCTGTCGCTGCCCAATCTGCTGGCAGCAGCGGCTTTTCTGAAGACCGGCCTGGCTTCTGACCAGGTACTGAAGGCCGTGGCCTCTTTTTTGAACAGCCTGCTGGAGGGGCAGGAGGATGGCTCGCAGAACGAAGCAGCCGCCAGGAACGGCACGGGGACGGCACTCAAACAGGCTGTACTCGCCGGCGTGCAGGAATTGACGGAGATGCTGCAGAGGCTGGCCGGGCAGCCTGAGGGCGGTCAGAAACTGGAAGCGGCGCTCCAGGCGCTGGTGGCAAAGAGCGGGGAGTCCGGGAGGCAGGCGGTCGGGGGGCAGGTCTATGCCTGGACTCAAACCGACCAGGAGGGGCACAACTATTTTTACCTGCCCTTGCACACCATCTTGAATAATTACGGCCTGCGCAACTGCGAGCTGTATATCTACCCGCCGGCTGGCGAACAGAATGACGAGAACGATCAGGATGCCTGGCTGTTCACCCTGACCATGGAAACGGAGACCCTGGGGTGGATGCAGTTCAAGCTGTCCTGTCAGAACCGCCAGGTGGCTGTTCAGGCCCTGGTAGAGCAACCCGAAACCAAGCTGGCGCTTGACGACAACTGGCCGCTGCTCGCCGGCGGCCTCAGCAGCCTGAACCTCAAGCTGGCCTCTCAGCGGTGCGACCTCGGGCGGGTTGACAGCCAGGCCCGGTCAATACAGGACCTCGGGATACAGTTTCAGCAGTATTATCCCTTTGACATCTCCATCTGAATCCGGGCAAGCCATAGACACCTCGCCTGAAGGCGGGGACTGTGGCGCCAGAAAGTTGGCGAGCACATGGACGACGAACCCAAACAGGCGGCAGCCTTAAGGTACCGCCAGGATAAAGATAACGCCCCCCGGGTCGTCGCTTCTGGCAAGGGCGAACTTGCCCGGCGGATTATCCAAGAGGCTGTACAGCACCAGGTGCCGGTCTACGAAGACCCGGACCTGGCCAAACTGCTGGGTATGCTCCCCCTAGGCTCGGAGATTCCACCCGACCTTTACGCCGCCGTGGCCGAGGTGCTGGCGTTCATCTACACCCTCACCATAAAGCAGCGCGCCCGGCAGACCGCGCGGTCTTAAACCTCGTCATCATCCTCTTTAGAGGCGTCTTCCTGCTTCTTGGCGGCGATCCGCCTGGCCGTTTCCCGCAGTTCATCAACCGTGACCGCCAGGTTCTTGGCCACCCCCTTGCTGAACTTCTTGGCCGTGTCCCCCACCGAATCGGAGATCCGCTTGGCCCGCTCCTGCAACTCCGGCGGCGGGGACATCTTTCTGATCGCCTCTCGGAGTTCGGTGGCCGGGCCGGAGATGTTGTCGGCGATCTCCTGACCCAGGGAGGCAAGCTTGTCGGAGATCACACTGGCCGTCTTCTGGAGTTCGGTGAGGGCGGAGATGTTCCTGGCCATTTCGTGGCCCATGTCAGCCAGGGAATCGGTGATCTTTCTGGCCGTTTCGTGCACCTCGGCGGAAGCTGACATCCTCTTGATCGCTTCCTGCATCTCGGTGGCAGGGCCGGACATGAGAGCGCCCATCTCCTTGCCCATGGTGCCCAGCGAATCGGAGATCTTTTTCGTGGTTCTCTGCAGTTCGGCCAGGGCTGCCATCTTCCTGATCGCCCCCTGCAGCTCGGCCGCCGGAGCGGACATGCTCTTGGCGATCTCCTGCCCCATGGCGGTCAACTGCTCGGACATCTTTCTGGCGGTCTCCTGCAGTTCGGCAAACGGAGCGTCGCCTTCCTTCTTTGCCGCTTCACTCTGGTCATTATCGGGCATCGCAAACGCCTCCTTTTTTTACGATACATTTCTTACCAATATAGTAGCACAGTTACAGGTACACAGTCCACAATATCATTCACATATAGATTTGCGGACCCGGCACGGGATTATACTCCTGGCTGTAAATCGTGAGGTCAACTCACCCCCGCCTTTGCTTGCGCTTAGAGGCGGGGGCTTGCCACTCGCCTGACGGTGCGAACGCCGTCCGGATACCGGCCAACTCCCACTTCACGCACGGTTTCCCAGATGGCTACAGCGGCGACATCATGGGATGGCTGCTTGGAACAAAAAAAGAGATCCTCCATAGAGAGGACCTCTTTCCGGTCACACCTTACAGGCGGACGACGTTAGCTGCCTGGGGTCCACGGTTGCCCTGGACGACATCGAACTTTACCCTTTCGCTCTCATCAAGGGACTTATAGCCTTCACCCTGAATAGCGGAGAAGTGGACGAAAACGTCACCGCCCTCTTCCTTCTCGATAAAGCCGAAACCCTTCTCAGCGTTAAACCACTTTACTTTACCTTCCATTTCGATTGCGCCTCCTTCCGTTCCAGTTCATGCAAAAGCGGGAATCCTTCAAGTGCTTTTTGTCCATACTGTAGAACAGGAGGGCGCAAGAACTTTTCAGTTTTTCCTAGCTCTTTAACATGTCTGAACTAATGTAGCACATTAAGACCACAATTGCAAGCAAAGAATGCCATCCTGATGCAGCTTGAGAGAATTGGAGGTCCAATCCTCTCAGGTCAAATCCAAAACCCGATGCATTCAGGGGGTCCGTTAGCGTTCGCCCCGGGCTCTCTGTTGTGCTACTGCTTGCCGAGAAGTGTTTGCAACTCTTTATTGGCGTTAGAGTATTTATCCAAAATCAGGTCATTATACCTGGCTTTTATCTGTTGATCGTTCAAATGGGGAGCATAGTAGAGGAAATCTTGCGAGGCCCCGTTTCCGGGTGGTTGAGCTACAGGCTTGCTCAGACAACTTTGGCCCGTGTCTGACTTATTGCCGAAGTCGCTAGCGTACGGTCGGCATAGCATCAAGCTCTTTCCAGCAGCCCTTTTTCCTTGTCCTCGATGGCCGACTCCTTAACCTTATAATGGATTTTCTTTCCCGTCGCCGTATAGGGCAATTCTTCAACAAACCGGTAATACCTGGGCTTTTTGTACTGCGCCAACATCGGGTGGTTACGACAGTGCTTCTCAAGTTCTCTGGCGGTTAATGAGGGGTCCTCCTTAATGACATAGGCAGCCACCGCTTCGCCGCGTGTCTTGTCAGGCACGCCGACCACAACCGACTCCTTCACTTTGGGGTGTTCGTTCAGTATCTCCTCCACCTGCACCGGGTGAATCTTTTCTCCGGCACAGTTGATAACGTCGTCCTTCCTTCCCACCATGGTGATGTAATTCTCCTCGTTCCAGGCGCCCAGGTCGCCGATATATATCCATCCCTTGTAAAAAACCCTTTCTTGCTCGGCCGGGTTATTGCAGTAGCTGTAGGAGCACTTGGCGGGCGCCTTGATGATGATCTCGCCGACTTCCTCGTTGTCCTTGGCTACATAGTCGTCTGGCTCGGCCTTCCGGTCTTGGTATACCTTGACCACCGCCGCCTGGTCGTCGGTGCAGGACCGCCCTATAGAGCCTGCCATCCGGGGAAGGTCAAAGGGGCGCAAGAAGGTGTTCCAGAAGGCCTCCGTGGTCCCGTAACCGTTGTAGATGTTGGGAGTGAGCACCTTCTGGAAGCTGATGCAGGCTTCCCTTTCCAGGGGGGCTCCCATGGTTACGATTCCCTTCAGCGTCTTCAAGCTTCTGGGCTCCTTGATCTGCAGGTCATGGAGCAGCTTCAGCATGGGCGGCGCACCGATCAGAAAGGTGATGCCGTAATTCTCCACATGGTCAAGGACCACCCTGGGATTGAATTGCCTCAGCACCACCACCTCGCCCCCTACGTAGAGAACAGGGCAAGGGCCGCCGGAGTGCAGGCCTCCACGGTGGAACCAGGGGCTCATGTTCATGGTCCTGTCATTTTGGTTAAGCGGGAAGTGCATGATCACATCGTGCGCAGAGAAAATTTCGTTAAGGTTATTTAAGGGCACACCCTTGGGCATGCCGGTGGTACCCGAAGTGTACAGGCGGGTGGTCTCATCGTAGATGCCAGTTGGCCGCGCGATGCCGGGATGGCTTTCTGGCTGCCCTTTTACATATTCGTCGTAGGTAATGAAACCGGCAAACGGTTTTTCATCACCGTAGATGCCCGCCATTACCACCCGGCGCGGTTTATGCCCGGCCATGTCCAGGGCCTTTTCCGCCGTATCCCTGATTTCTTCGTCAAATATGTAAACAGACGGCTTGCTATCATCAAGAATGTAGGCAGTCTCACCGGGGGAGAGCCGGAAATTGATGGGGCAGTTGATCGCCCCTATTTTCTGCGGCGCCAGGTAACAAAAAACGAATTTCGTTGAATTTAATAATTGGTAAACCACCACGTCGCCCTTCCCGATACCGTCGGCCAGAAGGGCATGGGCCAACCTGTTGCACTCGCCGTCCAGTTGCCGGTAAGTCCAACTTTCTTTCTTCATCGGGAAGGTCAGCGCAGTCTTGTTGGGGAAACGATCTACATTTCGTAAAAAACCGTTGAGATAGGTAAAGTCGTTCTCGAAAAGATCCTTGAAAGTGCTGGCATCGTACGTTAAACCGCTCGCATCAACATTGGCCGAACCACGCATTTAACTCCCCCCTGACTTTTACTTATGTTCATATATTGGTAACATAGTATTGATTATAGATTCTAATAAAACTTGAAAAAGTCCTATCATTTTCCGTGAAACCGGAGATATTTTTCATCGACCACAGATGACGCAGCCGGATTGTTGAAATTCCAAGGAGGGAGCCTTTTATGAAGCAGGGAACAGGGTTGCATGAAAGAATAGTCATTACCGGCATGGGGGCCGTGACCCCCCTGGGCATAGGAGTTGAGGCATACTGGAAGAGCCTGATCGGGGGAGAGTGCGGCGTTGATGCTACTACTCTCTTTGACGCATCATCGATGCAGTGCCGGATTGGGGCGGAGGTCAAGAGCTTTGTCCCTGAAGACTTCATGTCGGCTAAGCTTGCACGCGAAAACGACCGCTTCATCCAGTTTGCTCTTGCAGCTGCCCAGATGGCGGTGGAGGATAGCCGGATCGATCTTTCCCGGAAGGATCCCTTTCGGGTCGGAGTCGTATTCGGAACGGCGATAGGAGGAATTATCACCATCACCGGGGAACAGACCAGGCTTTTAAACGGCTCTCGCATTGGCCCGCACTTTGTGACCAAGTTCATTACAAACCTGGCCGCCGGCCAGGTTTCCATGCGCTATGGGATCAGGGGCCCCAATATTACCGTAACCACAGCTTGCGCCTCGGGGTCGGACGCGGTGGGGACTGCCATGCACGTGCTAAAGAGGGGCGAAGCCGATGTGGCGATAGCCGGCGGGGCCGAGTCGCTGTTCTGCCAGTTGATGTGTGCCGGGCTCTGTTCGGCAAGGGCTCTTTCGAGCCGCAACGAGGAGCCCCGGAGAGCATCCCGCCCGTTTGACAGGGACCGTGACGGCTTTGTGATGGGGGAGGGGGCCGGGGCACTGGTAGTGGAGACTCTCGATCACGCAGTGCGCCGGGAGGCGCACATACTCGCCGAATTGATAGGTTACGGCCAGTGTGGGGATGGCTACCATCCTACCATGCCGGCGCCAGACGCTGCCGGAGAGGCGTTCTGCATGAGGCGGGCGCTGCAAAGCGCGGGCATCTCCCCGGAAGAGGTGGATTACATCAACGCGCACGGCACCTCTACTGTCCTGGGAGACCGCGTGGAGACCAGGGCCATCAAGGAGGTTTTCGGTCCAAGGGCATATAAAATACCGGTCAGTTCCATCAAGGGAGCAACCGGGCACATGGTGGGCGCCGGCGGGGCAACCGAACTGATTGCCTGCGTTAAAGCTATCCAGGAGAACTTGATCCCCCCAACCATCAACCATTTTAATCCCGACCCGGAGTGTGACTTGGATTACGTACCCAACACGGCCCGGCAGTCGAAAGTGCGGGTGGCCATGTCTAATTCATTCGGCTTTGGAGGACAGAATGCGAGCCTGCTCATTAAAGAATATCATTAAAATATCATAGAATATCGGAGTTAATATTAAGATCCGGAACAATCCAGCCTCGGTTTCCTCATTATTCATCCTCTTCCGGCTCCCATTCCTTTCGGTCTTTGACGCTATCGAGCAGGAACCGGGCGCCCTGATTGTCCGATGGGTTGAGCCAAAGCATCCGTTCGAAGACGCGCTCGGCCTCCTCAAATCGTCCCAAGCGCCAGACACACAGACCATAGCCATCCAGGCAGCGAAGAAATGGGCGGTTGTCGATCAGGCCCCATGGCAACACCCCGTCAAACTTCTCGCCAAGAGACAGTTCGCCGATGCGCACGCCGACCTCGTAGTGCTTGATGGCGAGTTCGGGCCTATGGTCGAAGGCGAGGTTTCCCAGGTGGCAGTGAGCGTCTAGGCAACGCAGGTCGGATTCCAGCAGCTCCATGAGGATCTTGTATGCTCCGCTGTAATCACCTGTCTCTTGCAGTTCATTTGATTCGATGATTGGGTCCGAGTCCGGGTCATCGGGATCATCGCCAGGCAATACCTGTTCCATCTCATACTCCGGACGCGGGCCACGGGCGATGATCGGTTTGGCCCACTCCGCCACTGGTTCGCCCTTCTCACCCCAATACTGGTCCAGCGGGTTCCACATGCCAAAATCAGTGAGCAAAAGCGGCTTGAGCCCGAGCAGGGGGATTTCGATCCGGGTGAACTCGATCTCGCCCGAGAGGTATGGGTGTCCGGCATAACGCCAGAACTTGCGGGGCTGCGCTGTGATGATCTCTCCGGGCACAATATCCCATACTCTGGTGCGAAACGTAATTATGAGGTCGCTTCCCAACACACGGCAACGGGCATTGTTTGTCTTCACCGAGATGACGGCAAGTTCTACGGTTTTTCCCGCGTCCAGGTCTTCAACAGTACTGATCTCCGGTATTGCTTGTTCAAGGAGTTTCCGGCAGGAGCTCTCCAATGGCGTGAGCTTGTTTTGGATTATATCCCAGATGATCGGCAGGCTTACTCCATAATACTCGTGAATCAGGATATTGCGCAGCCCAGTGATCTTTCGCCAGTCGATTTCGGGGGTGGCGGCACGATAGGGGTTGGGCAAACGGCCGGCTGCCTCACCGATGATTTCTAGATTGCGCGCCACCGCGTCCAGTGTTTTCCGATCCTTTTGGAAGGCAGGAAAATCAAGGCCAGCCGTGTAGTTCTGGATGTTTTCGATAGCATCCAGCATGTCGTCCAAGTACAGGCGAGGGTCTCTAGACATCGACAGTCTCCCTTTCGATGATCGGCCTGAGGCGTGGCTTGACCGCATCGGCCATCACCAGGTCTACCGGGCGCCGGAGTACTTCTTCCAGCCGGAACTTGAGGTCCATATAATGATCGAAGGTAGGCGCATCCAGTTCCACGATAATATCTACATCGCTTTCCGGTCCCTCGTCACCCCTGGCGCATGATCCAAAGACGCCGATCCGCTTCACGGTAAAGTGTTCGACTAACTCCTGGCGTATTGCCGAGATTCGAGAAACCACGTCGGCTGTCTTACTCTTTTTTGCCATGGCCATATTTACCACCGCCTTCCAACGTTCATTTTAGGGATAAAAAGCATCCTGGTCAAGAACGCTTTACAATCGCGCGGCGGTCGCGGCCAGATTGAAAGGCAGGAAGCAGCCAATGGATTGCAACGGTTCTTATGCTTATTTTTAGAAAATGAGTACATTCTCAGCTGGAATGTGAGCACTTTCAGAGGAACACGTAACTGATCCAAACACCTCGTGAATTATCCTAGAGCACCATCTAACAAGAAAATTACCACGTCGAAGTCGGCGTGGTTTTATACTGGAAGATTGAAACTTGTTATAACCTTAAGCGGACCTTCTCTCGATCGCCTCTGATGCCTCAGGTCTCATAAAATGAACTGTAAGTTTCAAAAGGAAAAAATAATATCCCTTAAGGGAAAGAGAGCATTCTTTTGTCATCTCGCCATTTTCTAAACACCACATTATATATTCCCGGGTATAGCTAGTCCACATTGACATGTCTATAATATAATTTTCCAGCTTTGGTTCATTTGGTATATAAAATAAGCTATAATGATTATTATTAATTAAATTATCCCTATCAAAATCTTCTTTTAAACAGGCCTCTAAGGGCAATAAAGGGCAAAACGTAATTATTTCATCATTCTCAGCATCACATGTATTAGACATCAACATACCTTTACATTTTTTTATTTCTTTTCTTTGTCCTTCTTCATTATAAAAAGTAAAACTGAGTTCACTAACAACATCGCCTTGCGCTAAAAATGGTAGAGTATTTGGTAAAGTATACTCAATATATTTTCGATCTCTCAAAAATTCTCCAACAACTTCCCTGGCTTTATAGTGTGTATACGGATCTATGCTTGGAAATAAATAATCAAGAAGATCAATCATGTCTCAGAATCATCCTCTTTGCTTATATCGGCTAAACGATTTAAAATCCTTAGATGAGCTTTTGCTTCTTCTTTAGTAAAAGACCTGCTCTTAGCAAATACGTTCAAGGCAATCTTATGCCAGTTTGTCTGCTGGCATAGCTTTATAAATGTTGAATTATCATGTATTACCCGACGCCTTTTCACTTTTACATCATCAACTTTAACATTTATTGCGGACGAGTTTCCATATTGTTCAGGATAAATTGCTAAAGCTGATGTTCCAAGAACCGGGGACGCAAAGTATCCTCTGATCATATAGAAAACACTCCTTTCTCAAGTATTTCCATAATATTCTTATTTAATACGTCACCAACCAAATCGAGTAACTTCTTATAACTCTCGCGATCAGAAACATATCCTCTGATATTGTTAAAACCATATTTATCATTAACATCTAGCATTAAATTAAGTCCAGTCTCTTTTAACTGCAAATATGCCGGTGAAAAAAAGTAGGGGTCAGATAAACCCTCATAAAAAGAGGCAGATAAACCCTCATAAGACCTGTAATTCTTAAAATTCATATTCATATAAAATGTTTCATCTAAAGCAAATGTTATTTTATAATCAATGTCAAATGGCTTTCTAGATGAATTCAAATTTAAAAATCGGTTAATCATAAATTGGATTGGTTCTTCATTTAACTCAGTTTCATCGAATTGCAAAACCACGACTAAACCGGAATAAAGAAAACGCCAATCTATTAATTCCCCGATAACAGGAATTAAGTTTTCTATTCTCTTATCAATGTACTCTGAGCATTTATTCCAATCACTATTAAAATTATCGTCATAGCCTGTAGCCAAACTCATACTGGATAAGGAAAATTGCAACTGAGAATGGCCAAGTTTGGACATAGCTGTTATTCTGGGAATTTCGGAAGGAGCAGTATCAGGAATTGGTAGAAGATTAAAAGGTGTTTGAAACTTATCACCAAGCTTATCTTCCAAAGTAAAAATCTGTTGCCTTATGGAGGTTAAGTTTGGAAAAAAAATGTTATACTGGCTATTCAGAATTTTCATATTTTTACCTCTGATTAGAAACTTTGGATTGTCTATTATAATATAACCATTTTTTTAGGACTTATCAAATGCTTTCTTTGTTTCTCTGACTACAAGTTTTTGAGTTTAATCAACCATTCATTAAAGTGTGGACAACAACATCTCATGGTATCAAGGCCATCTCAAACTGATGTTTTTAGAGCAAAACTGTTTTCTGATGATCTTGTCAAGGTGCGCCAGGGTGTAGCACTCGTACATCCGGGAGTATCTCTGGAAGATGCTCACCGAGCGCAGGTCCTTCCACTCGTCAACCGGCAGGGTGTTCAGCCATAACACATCTTTTACGGATCTCCTTATGACTGCAAGTTCACGTTCAGACCGTTGTATATCCAGGGTTTTGGTATCGCTTACCACAATAATAACGGTATGTGATGTCAACAATAATGGGAAACGCGACTTCAGGACATTTAGCGAAACTCCAAAATTGGTGCCCTTGCCCCAGATGCGGCTCTTCCCAATCAGCTCCACCATGGTCTCCTCAAACGGGCGAATTCTTCTAAAATATGGCGTTACGTACTCCAGTTCTTCCGCAAAAATGAAGCTTTCAATCTGCCGTATAACCGCACTCAGTCCATAAATAAATTGGATCACAAATGTTGCATAGCGCGCCATGGATGCAGATACGTCGCAGATCAGTAAAATTTTCGGCTTTTGAATCCGCTTCTGCTTGTATTTTAGCTTAAAAATAATTCCTCCATAACGGATGTTGGCTTTGATGCTGCGCCTAAGGTCGATCTTGGTGGCCTTCTTGCTCATCCGGTAACGGCGTGATATTTTAGTAGCCAGTTTGCGGGACAATTTTTTTAATATATTGGTGACTTTGGGAAGGTCGCGGTCGCCAATCCGCTTCATGTCCTGGTACAGCAGGCTGCTGTCCTCGTATCCCATATCCTGGGATATTGCCGCCAGGACGGCATCGTCAAGGCCATCTGCCGGCACGAAAGGGAGATCCCCCTCTTCTGCCAACCGCTGTCTCCAGTAATGAAGCGATCTGCGCACATGAGATTCCAGTATCGGCTTGAAGGCGTGAGAACGATCCTCAGGAAGATGGCTCGAATCCAGGTAATCCCTGATCTTCTTTTTTCTTTTTTCATCCAATTGAGCGAAAAGAAGCTTTTCTTCTGGGGTCAGCTCCAGCTTGTCTCCCAGGTAGCTCAGTTCCTGCTCGGCTTCTTCGATCAGACGTGCCCGGTCCTCCTTGCCCTCCTCCCACGACTGCTGCTGCTGGCTTTTGATCTCCGGTGCAGCAAAGAAGCTGTTGAAAGCCCGATCGAAAATCCCCTGATCATCATGATTTTTGATCATTGACGCCTGAAGAGCGATTTTCGCATGCTCCCTGTTCATGATATCGATCAGGCTCAGTGCCTCCAAAGCGTTGATAGTCTCTCCGGTGCTGACATTAACTCCTAAGTAGCGTAAGATATTTACGAAACGCGCCAGGTTGTACTCAAGGTAATTAGGCAAAGGAGGACCTCCTTTCGCCTCGTTTCAGCCGGAAGGGGTTTGGCGATCCCATTTTTATTTAAAGGCGAGGCTTGATTGCTGTGAACTTGATGCTAGCTGCCTTCCCTTCCACCAGCGCAAGATCTTCCTTGTTAGGAGGCGGAGTAAATTCTTCACCTGGACAACAGGCCATTGCTGCCAATACTTCTGACGTGAGCAGGTGATGTGCAATAATCTGGATCTTTGTAAACCCAGCGTTATTTATAATTTCTAGGTAGTCCTCTTCAGGAATAGACCCTCCCATGATTCCTGCCCATGTTGCTTGAAAACGCCCCCGCAGATCCGGATCAATCTTTTCTGTAAGGATAATATCCGAGATGGCGAGTCGCCCACCAGGGCGCAGGATACGAAACGCTTCTTTGTAGACAGCATCCTTGGCTGGGCATAAGTTTATAACACAATTGGAGATCACGACGTTCACGGAGCAGTCTGCAATCTGGGTGCTCCTTGTATGGGAAAATATTCAGGGTACTATCACCCTCTCTTTTAAGGCAAAACCAATTGCGGAAAGGATGAAAACTGCAAAACTTTAAGCAATAGGTTCACCCGCAGGCGTGAAATACTTTTGAGAGAAACTCAGGGCAACGTTGACCAAGCCGATCATCACCGGCACTTCGATCAGCGGCCCGATTACGGCGGCGAAAGCCTGGCCGGAGTTGATCCCGAACACCGCCACGGCCACGGCTATGGCCAGCTCGAAGTTGTTGCTGGCGGCTGTGAAAGCCAGGGATGCTGTCTGGCCGTAGTTGACCCCGGCTTTCATGCTGATGAAGAAGGAGAAGAAGAACATCACCATGAAGTAGATCAGTAGCGGGATGGCGATCCGCACCACGTCCATCGGGAGATTGACGATGAATTTCCCTTTCAGAGAAAACATGATCACGATAGTATAGAGTAGTGCTATCAGAGCCACCGGCCCGATCTTGGGGATAAAACGCGTATTATACCACTCCTTGCCCTTGGCCGGGATGAGCGTGAACCGGGTAATGACTCCTGCCAAGAAGGGGATGCCCAGGTAGACAGCGACGCTCTTGGCTATTTCCACCATGGAGACGTGGATGACCGTTATCTGATGGAATATCCCTAACCATTGAGGCAGCAGCGTGATAAAGAAGTAGGCATAGACGGAGTAGAAGAAGACCTGGAACAAGGAGTTGAAGGCCACCAGGGCGGCGGCATAGTCCGAGTCACCGTGAGCCAGGCTGTTCCAAACGATGACCATGGCGATGCAGCGGGCGAGTCCGATCAGGATCAAACCGACCATGTATTCCGGGTAACCCCGCAGGAAGACGACCGCCAGGATGAACATCAGAACTGGTCCCACGATCCAGTTCTGTACGAGCGACAGGCTCAAGACCTTGACGTCCTTGAATACCTTGCCCAGTTCCTCATAACGCACCTTGGCCAGGGGCGGATACATCATGACGATCAGGCCGACCGCAATCGGGATAGAGGTGGTCCCCACCGATAACCGGTCGAGCAGCTTGGCGATGCCTGGAAAGAGGTAGCCGCTTCCCACTCCAATTGCCATGGCCAGGAAGATCCACAGTGTCAACAACCGGTCGAGTACAGATAGCCTTGGCGAAGCTTTCGCAGTCATTTTGTTCTCCCTATTTTGGAATCTGCATTTTCTTGGAATTGAGATCCTGTTGTTTAAACAAACTATGCTGGTGTGGAGTTAGCGGGACGCCGTCTTCATAGGCGATCTCGATAAAATAATTGCAATCGCTGCTGGTCGCCATTTCTTCTTGGCTGAGTTGCTTCTTGAACCAGTAGCAACCCTTGGCAGGAGCTACAAAAAGTCCGCAGTTCTCGCATCCGCGCATAATTACCCTCCTTTCTCTATTTTTTGCCGTCCAGGCAACTGACCTCTTTCTTGATCTTCGGCCACAGCGTGAACTGCAGGAATTGCCAACATTCTTCCCCGTCGTGGTCCATGAGGATCCCCTGCAGCCTGACAATCTCTTCCGGTTCCAGGACAACGAATACCTTTTTCTTCATAGCACGAATTCCTCCCCGGCAGGCAGTTGCCCCCCGAAGTAATCGTCGAGTAATTTCTGAATTGCCTTCCGTTCCTGCTCATGAGAAAGTTCTCGCAAGGCCGGGCACTGTTCCATTCCGTAGCGCTCCTGGATCAAGCCGGTGGCAAACGCTAGGCAAGTCATCTCCCCGCACTCCTTGCAGTTGGTGCGCGGCAGGTGTTTGTACAGGGCGTAGGGGCTGAGCTGTGGTCGGGGTCTGGTTGAAGGGGTGATGTTGTCACGCTCCCGGGCGACCTTGTTCAGGATCCTGATCACTTTATCCAGAATCTCTTTGACTTTATCCATGTTCTCGGTCTTGCCCAGAATGAGCTGCTCCGCCTCCACCACCACCGGGCGCTTTTCGTAAGAAAAGGTGAAGGTTTTTCCCTCTTCGTGATAGCTGCCCCTCAGTATGGCGTTTAAGTACGGCAGCAGTTCCTCGACGCTGCGCGGCAGTGAGGCGATCGTCCTGATCTTGTTCGGGTCTGCAAAGCAGGGAGATGTTCGAAGAATCTTGTAGCCCTGAACGAAGTCCCCTGCTGACGCCCACTTAGTTTCTCTCCGGGGAAGAGCGGCCTGCCCGGCCTTGTCTGCAATCTCCCTGACGGCATCGATGAAATAATCGATTTCCTCCGATGTGTTGAAGAAGCCCGGGCTGACGCGGACCGTTCCGTGATCGACGGTCCCGATTGTCCGGTGCGCCTGGGGGGAACAGTGAAGCCCGGTACGGACCATGACGTTGAACACCTCGTCCAGCACCGCGCCCACTTCTTCGGGGTCAACCTTTGGCAAGTTGAAGGAGACCACTGCCACCCGGCGATCGGGGTCTTTGGGGCCATAGATGACAACGC
>JBEKFU010000010.1:0-41840 GCA_050013155.1 Thermacetogeniaceae bacterium
CATAACACCGAAGAAGTCTCCCGCTTCTACAAGCGGGAGATGAATTCGGCAGCTTAGCTTGTATTCTAATTCAGTGGGGGTGCAGACCCCCACTGAATCCCCGAGCGAAGCGAGTTGCTAATCTTTTTCTGACCTCCGACCTGTGTGCCGGCGTGCTTTCAGCGCGCCCAGAGGGCGCCCGCGAAGCCTCAGAGCCGGCCTTCTGGTTTCCGACCTCTGTTTACGTGCCTGACTCGGCTGCGCCCTTCTCCTTGACGGCCTTGGAATGCATGACGATCCGCTCTCTTACAGTGAAGGGAGCCCGCCACTTCGGGGCGATGATGATCGCATCCTTGGGGCAGTTATCGGCACAGACCTCGCAGATGATGCAGCGGTCCGGGTAGAGGATCCATTCCTTCTTTTCCTTGTTGAGCTCGATCGCCACCGCTGGGCAGCGCCGGGCGCAGTTACCGCACTGGTTGCAGAGGTCTTCGTTAAACTCCACGTGTCCACGCGCCCTGGCGTAGGGCTCTCTCGGCTTGACCGGATACATCAAGGTCGCCGGCCCCCCGAACAGGTTGCGGCAAACTGTTGACAGCATGCTCATTCCTACTCCACCTCCTTTTAACCTTCTACCGCTCGGTGCAACTGATGCACGGGTCGATCGAGAGAACGATGATCGGCACATCCGCCATCTCGCACCCGGGCAGCATCACCAGCAACGACGGAATGTTGGCGTAGGTCGGCGTCCTCACCCGGAGGCGCTCCAGGTTGCGGGTGCCGTTGCCCTTGGCGTAGTAGAAAACCTCGCCGCGAGGCTGCTCCACCCTACTGGTAGCCTCGTTGGCCGGCGGGTTGCCCTTCGGCTTGGCAGCGATCTCGCCCTCCGGCATCTTGCCGAAGGCCTCGAGCTGCAGGTCGATCGCCTGGATCGTCTCACCGATGCGGACTGCGGCGCGGGAGAAGGAGTCGCCGCCGGTAGCCACGATCGGCTCGAAGGCCAGTTCGCCGTATGCCCAGTACCCCTGGGTACGGCAGTCTTCCTTGACACCGCTCGCTCTCAGGTGCGGCCCGCAGTTGCCCAGGGCGATCGCCTGGTCGTAGGAGAGCACGCCCTTGCCGACAGTCCTGGCCTTGACGGTGTAGTCGTTGACCAGCACGTTGTTGAGGGCCGCCACTTCCTGGCGGACATCCTTTAACACCTCGATGCAGTGTTTCTTCTGGTCATCGTCGATATCCCGGCGCACCCCGCCGACGATGGAGACAGACTGGGTGACGCGGTGTCCGGCAGTGATTTCCAGGATGTTGAGCACTTTCTCCCTGATGCGCCAGTACTGCATGAACATGCTCTCGAATCCGAAGGCATCAGACAGCAGTCCCAGCCACAGCAAGTGGCTGTGAGTTCTGCTCATCTCCGCCCAGATGGTGCGCAGGTACTTGGCGCGCGGCGGGATCTCCAGCGGCCACAGCTTCTCCACCACGTCGCAGTAAGTCATGCCGTGGATGGCGCTGCAGATGCCGCAGATGCGCTCGCAGAGGTAGATGTTCTTGGGATATTCGTTCAGTTCGCACGCCTTTTCAATGCCCCGGTGGCCGTAACCGATGGCCGGCAGGACGTCGACCACCCTCTCATCCTCCAGCACCAGCTTCAATTGGATAGGCTCCGGGAGAACCGGGTGTTGTGGGCCAAATGGCGTTATCGTGCGCGGCGCCATTTAATCGCCCCCCTTCTGCGAGGCAGCCTTCTGTTCCTCGGACTTCAACATCGGCAGCACCGGACTGTCCTGAGCCAGCATCATGTGGCCGCCGAAATCGATGGCAAGATCCTTCACTTTTAGCCCAAACAGCTCTTTCATCTCGTTCTCGATCAGCACGGCGGTGAGGTAGATGCCGGTCATGCTGGGCACTTCCTCGTCCTTGCCGACCGCAAACCGCAGGGCCGACATATCCATCCCGGGGCTGGCATTGAAGTAGTAGGTAACCTCCAGCTTATCGCCCAGGTCGTTGCAGGAACCGGTCACGAACTTTGCCTTGGAGTCGGCGTACTTCTTCACTTCTGCAAGCAGTTGGTCTTTGCTGATCTCTTTCATCTTGTCGATCATAATGCCACCCCCTGCAGTTTGGCCAACTTCTGCAGCGCCATCACAACCCCGTCGATGATCGCCTCGGGGCGGGCTGCACAGCCAGGTACATAGACGTCTACCGGGACTACCTTGTCCACACCGCCGAGTACGTTGTAGCAGTTGTGGAAGACCCCGCCCGAGATGGCGCAGGTGCCAACCGCGATCACCATCTTGGGGTCAGCAATCTGATCGTACAGGTTCTTCAGCACCCTGGCGGTCCTTCTGTTCACCGGCCCGGTGATGACGAGCACGTCAGTATGCTTCGGGTTGCCCATGTTGACGATGCCGAAGCGCTCTATGTCGTAGAGGGGGGTTAGGCAGGCCAGCACTTCGATGTCGCAGCCGTTGCAGGAGCTGTTGTCAAAGTGCATGATCCATGGCGATTTCAGCCGCGAAGTTGCAATGATCCCCATCTAGGACACCCCCTTAATAGCAGCAAATACCCAGAACCAGATCAGGTTCAGGATGCACAGTGTTATGCCCACGGCCCAGACGAACCGCACCATCCAGCCCACGGTCATACGGGCGGCGATGTTATCGACGAACATCTCCAGCACGTAGGCCGCCAGGGCAATGACGATGCCCACCCAGAGCGGGTTTGCCACGAAGAGGGACACGATGGCGAGCAGCAGCACGATCTCATACCACTCAGTGAGGTTGATCAGGGCGTAGTAGGGGCCTGAGTACTCGGTCATTACTCCCTTGATCAGTTCCTGGTGAGCATGGTGCGAGGTCGCAATGTCGAACGGAGACTTGCGCAGCTTGATAGTCAGGATCACCAGCAGGGCGATGAAGATCGGCCACAGCCGGGCGATCAGCGGCGTCGAGCTGGCGTAGATCTGGCTGATCATGAAGCTGCCGTTCTGGGCATAGACGCCGAGCGCCAGCAGCAGCAGCACCGGCTCATAGGCCAGCATCTGCATCAACTCACGGTTCGCTCCGAGGTGGCTGTAGGGCGACTTGGAGCAGAAACCGCCGAGGGCGAAGCTCACACCGGCGAAGCCGAGGATGAACATCATCAGCAGGATGTCGAGCCTCAGCACCAGGAACAGCAGGGCGGTGATCATCAGCACCAGGTAGAAGTAGATCCACATGAACTGCAACCAGTTCACGGCGATCCTGTTCTTGCCGAGCAGCTTGAAGAGGTCGTAGAACGGCTGGATAATCGGGGGGCCGAAGCGTCCCTGCAGCCGCGCCGTGATCCTCCGGTCAATCCCGGCCAGGATGCCGCCGATGAACGGAGCTACAATCACCGTAACGATGGCGATAATCCATGGATTCATTAGAGAGCACCTCCCATCGCCAGGAGCGCCACAGCGAACATGATCACCATCAGGACGATGGACAGCGTGTAGGTCCACGGGTTCAACGCCGCTTCACCCAGGACGCCCTGGAAGTAGTAACCGCCGAGCTGCACCTTCACCTTGGCGTCGGCAGTGGAATACCACTCGTCGGCATCCGGCCCGCCGGCCTGCTCGCCGCACAGGTACACCGGACGCAGTTCACCCGGCTTGACGCCTACAAAGATGAGCGGGATCAGTAAGGCGATGGCGATCGCGATGAACAACGGCCAGACCGGATAGTTTCCTACCACAAAGTTCGCCGTCGAGGAGACGGCAGAAACGCCGCTGACCGTGAGGCCCCATCCCTGGGCGGCCAGAGCCTGCCCGGAAGCGATCACGTCGGCCACGGCATTCTGGACGAATCCCGTATAGATCGGGGCCACCAGGATGCCCACGCCGAAGATGCCCAGCACCAGCACCCACAGCGGCACGGTGTAGCTGAGCGACAGTTTCTCGATCTTGGAGCCCAGTTTCGGCAATACCTGTAAGAGGCGCCCGAGCCACTTCGCCCAGAAGACGATGGTGGCGGCGCTGGCGATCACAAACAACCATGCGGCCAGCGGAATCGTGGAGGCGGACTCCAGGGCCATCCACTTGCCCAGCAGCATGCCGAACGGCGGCAGGAACATGGACAGCACGCCGATGGCGGTGATGACGGTGACCAGCGGGGCCTTGGCTGCCAGACCCTCCATGTCCTCGATCTCCCGGCTCCAGACGATGTGCTCGATGGCGCCGGCGCAGAGGAACATCAGGCCCTTGGACATAGCATGGAAGATGATCAATATGATCGCCGCCGCAATCGCCAGCGGGGTGCCGATCCCGGCGCAGGCGATGATCAGGCCGAGGTTGGCGATGGTCGAGTAGGCCAGCACCCGCTTGCCCGTGGTCTGGCTGATCGCCAGCCCGGAGGCGGCCATGAAGGTGAAGGCCCCCACCAGGGCGATCATGATCCCCAGCTTGGTTCCGGCATAAGCCGGGGCCAGGCGGAGCACCAGGTAGACACCGGCCTTGACCATGGTGCTGGAATGGAGCAGGGCGGAGACCGGAGTCGGCGCCACCATCGCTCCCAACAGCCAGGACTGGAACGGCAACTGGGCAGCCTTGATCATGCCGGTGAAGCACATCAGGGCCACCGGCACCAACAGCACGGCAGAAGTGACGCCGCCGGAGAGGATGCCGTTGACGGACAGCGGGGCGCCCTTCACGAGCAGGAGGATCATGGCAATGATCAGGGCGGTGCCGCCGATGGAGTTCATCCACAGCGCCCTCGCCGCATTGCCGATCGCTTCCTTGGTCAGGTCATGGGCGATCAACATGAAGCAGACCAGCGTGGTCACTTCCCAGAAGAAGTACAGGTAGATCAGGTTATTGGCGAAGACGAGTCCGTTCATGGCGCCCAGGAACAGCACCATCCAGAAGAGGAAGCGGGATGCCCGCGACTTCTCCAGATGCAGGTGGTGCTCATGGTCGTACATGTAACGAATGGCGTAGACACAGATCAGCGAACCGACGATGGAGATCACCAGGCACATCACGATCGCCAGGTGGTCGACCACGAAGGTCGGGTCGATCTTCGCAAGGGCTGCACTGCCGCCCATCCCGAACTCAAACCACGCCAGCGGTATGATCTGGGTCAGGGCAAAAATCAGGACGAGCCAGTTCTTGAGCGAAATACCGACGTAGATGTAGAACAACAGGATGAGATAATCGAGTACCGTGACTACCATGTCCCACATCTGAGCGTTTGCCGGCGAGAATGTGCCTTTGCCATGCAACAGGAACAGGATGCTGTTGACGATCAGTGCGATTGCCGCCAGGATGACGATCACGCCTCTTACATGGTACTGGCGGATGATGTAGACCAAGATGGCCGCCACTACCGGAAGCAGAATCGCTACTGCCATCATCCAGTTGTAAGGCAGCATGTATTCTTCCCTCCCTTAAAACATTAATCTTCACTACCCACTCACAAAACCTACGCTCACTTTTCCCCCCTTAACAAACTTATGCCTGCTCTACCGGCTCACCTCCTCATATGACCTGTCCACCCCCATCGCAGCAGGAGCAGCAAAAAAAACGGCATCACAGGAGCAAAAAAAAGAAACTCCTTATTAGAATTCTATTTCTGCCTTTTTTGCAAAATTCCTTCACTGAGCACGAAAAAAATCTCCCGCCTGTCAAAGAGTTCTTAGCTTCAGGGGGCTTGCCTTCCCCCTGAAGCTTATCTCAACCTCTAACCACCAAGTTGACCAGCTTGCCCGGGACACAGATAGCCCGCACCAACTCCTTGCCCCGGAGCAGATCCTGGACGCGTTGCTGGGCCAGGACTGCCTGCTCCATCTCCGCCTGACCGATCCCCGCCGGAACATTCAGGTGGTCGCGCACCCGCCCGTTTACCTGCACCACGATCTCGATCTCGTCCACCAACAGAGCCGCCGGATCGTGCTCCGGCCACCGCTGCTGGTGCACGCTCCCAGCCTCGCCCAGCATTTCCCACAGTTCCTCTGCCAGGTGCGGGGTAAACGGCGCCAGCAGCAGGGCCAGGTTGACCAGGCTCTCCCGCAACACTTCCTTGCTGCGCTGACCCGCCGGTACCTGCTCCTCTTCGGAAGTCGGATGCCGGAGGTCGGAGGTCGGATTTTCCTCCTGGATTTCATCTTCCAAACTCCCAGATGACCTTCCCAAACAACCTTCTTTCTCTTTTTCCGACTTCTGACGCGCCCGCTCAAGCGGGCACCCGGCTTCTGACATCTGATACTGGTAGATGGCGTTGACCAACTCCATGATGGCGCTCACCGCGGTGTTGAAGTTGAACCGGGTGCTGATATCCTCGGTCACCTTCAGGATGGTGCGGTGGGTCGCCAGACGCAGCGCCCGTTCCTGGGAGGTGAGAGGTGAGAGGTGAGAGGTGAGATCCTTGTTGGCATTAGCGGAGCTGACGTGCAGGCGTGCTTTTAGCCCGAGCGAAGCTCGGAGCCTGCCAATGCCTTCTTTTTCCGCGCCCGCCAGGGCGGGCACCCGCCCACTTCTCACATCACACTTCTCAAATAGCCGCCAGACCCGGTTGATAAACCGGTAGGCCCCCTCCACCCCCTGGTCGCTCCAGTCCAGGTCGCGCTCCGGAGGGGAGGCGAACAGGATGAACAGTCGTGCTGTATCGGCCCCGTAATGCTCGATGATCTCCTCGGGGCTGACCACGTTGCCCTTGGACTTGGACATCTTCGCCCCATCCTTGAGCACCATTCCCTGGGTCAACAGGTTGGTGAAGGGTTCGTCGACCGGCGCCAACCCCAGGTCGCAGAGAACCTTCATGAAGAAGCGGGAGTAGAGCAGGTGCAGGATGGCGTGCTCGACCCCGCCGATGTACTGGTCTACCGGCATCCAGTAGTCCACCTTGTCCCTGGCGAAGGCGTGTTCCCCGTCCCTCGGGTCGCAGTAGCGCAAATAGTACCACGACGAACAGACAAAAGTGTCCATGGTGTCGGTCTCCCGCCGGGCAGGTCCCCCGCACTGCGGGCACCTGGTGTTCAGGAAGTCCCTGGCCTTCAACAGCGGCGACTCCCCGGTGGGCTCGAAAGCCACATCCAGCGGCAACAGCACCGGCAGGTCGGCCTCCGGCACCGGTACGATGCCGCACTTGTCGCAGTAGATGATCGGTATCGGAGCGCCCCAGTAGCGCTGCCTGGAGATCAGCCAGTCCCGCAGCCGGTAGTTGACCTGCTCCTGGCCTTTGCCCCGCTCAGCCAGCAACTGGATGATCCGCAGTTTGGCCACCTCGCTGTCGATCCCGTCGAACTCTCCGGAGGCCGTCATCAGCCCCGGTTCGGAATAGGCCTCGACCATCGTGGCCGCATCCAGGTCCTGCCCCAGGGGCTGGATCACCACCCGCACCGGCAGCCGGTATTTGCGGGCGAATTCCAGGTCGCGCTGGTCGTGGGCCGGCACGCCCATCACGGCGCCAGTCCCGTACTCCGGCAGCACGTAATTGGCCACCCAGATGGGGAGCCGTTCCCCGGTCAGGGGATGGACAGCGTGGGCGCCGGTAAGGACTCCCACCTTCTCGGCCTCGGTGGAAGTCCTGTCGATCTCGCTCTGGACCCTCACCCGGTTGACGAACGCTCTCAGGGCGCTGTTATCGTTTTGCTGTGCCAGCAACTGTTCCACAAAGGAGTGCTCCGGGGCCAGCACCATGTAGGTGACCCCATAAATGGTGTCCGGGCGGGTGGTAAAGACCGGGAGCGGTGTTCCGTCCCCGGCCACAAACTGCACCTCGGCCCCGGTACTTCTCCCGATCCAGTTCTCCTGCATGACGCGGACCTTTTCCGGCCAGCCCTGCAGTTTGTCCAAATCTGTTAAAAGGCGTTCGGCATAGGCGGTGATCCGGAAAAACCACTGATTCAGGCTCTTCTTGGTGACCTCCGTGTCGCAGCGCTCGCACCGTCCGTCCACCACCTGCTCGTTGGCCAGCACCGTGGCGCAGGCGGGGCACCAGTTCACCGCAGCCTGCTTCCGGTAGGCCAGCCCCCGATGGTAGAGCTGCAGGAACAGCCACTCGGTCCAGCGGTAATAACCCGGATGGCAGGCAGCTACCTCCCGCGACCAGTCATAGCTGACGCCCATGCTCTTTAACTGGCGCCGCATGTTCTTGATGTTATCCCTGGTCCACCGGGAGGGGTGGATGCCATGCTTGATGGCGGCGTTCTCCGCCGGCAGGCCGAAGGCATCCCAGCCCATGGGGTGCAGCACGGCAAAGCCGCGCATCCTGTGGTAACGCGCCACCACGTCGCCGATGGCGTAGTTGCGCACGTGCCCCATGTGCAGGTTGCCCGAGGGATAGGGAAACATCTCCAGGCAGTAATACTTCCGCCGGCCTGGGTCCTCCCCCACCCGGTAGGCGTCGTCACTCTCCCAGCGCTCCTGCCACTTCTTTTCAGTCAACCGGAAATTATATCTGGTTTCCATAGATTTGCCCCCCAATTAAAAACCCCCGTCCTTGCAAAGGGACGGGAGTCATACTTTCCCGCGGTACCACCCGATTTGGCAAATTAACTGGTGGAGCTGGTGGGAGTCGAACCCACGACCTCTTCCATGCCAAGGAAGCGCGCTCCCACTGCGCTACAGCCCCACGTGTTTGCCCACTCCAGTTCAGTTAACGCCTGCAACGGTACCGGCTATTTGGGATGTGCGAGGTGAGATGTGAGATTCTTGTGGGCATTGGCTCTGCCAATGCCATCGCGCCCCCCGGGCGCCCTTTGGGCGCGGCGCCCGCCACTTCCCACTTCTCGCTTCTCAAGTGACCGATACTGCTCCCGGGCGAGTTCGACCCCTGGTGGCCCCGGTTCGCACCCCGTAGCACCGGTTCTCTGAAGGCCTCCCGATGGGGTCTACTACTCCCTTTCCTTGCATTTACATTTATTAAAAGCAATAGCTTTTTCTCAAAGCCAGAGATAATTATATTGAATTGGTCCGCCCCTGTCAACAAGATATTTTAGGACATTCCTGGCCATGATCCACATTTTTGGCGTCCCCCCAGAGGCGTTCGAGGGCATAAAATTGCCGCGCCTCCTCATTGAAGATGTGGACCACCACGTCGCCGCCGTCCAACAGCACCCAGCCGGACTCCGGCGTCCCTTGCCGGCGCAGGTATGATTGCCCGTCCTGTTTCAGTTCATCCTGAACAGCCCGGGCAATCGCCGTGATCTGAGGTATATTGCGTCCGCTGCAGATCACAAAGTAGTCTGCCACCGGAAATACCCCGGTCACGTCCAGCACCCGGACATCAACGGCATTCTTGGCCGCAGCCGCTTCGCCCGCCCTCAAGGCCAGTTCCCGGCCCTCTGACAAACAAACTCCCCCTCCCTTTCTCATCAAGAAAATAATTCCACGCCGCAACCGTCTGCGGGTGAATCACCTTACCCCTCTTCAACAGATAGCGGATCGAAAAGGCCAGGGAGATCAACAGGGCCTGATCCAGGTCGCCCTTCACAGCCAGGCGCAGTTTCCCGACAATCGGGCAGGTCCGGCCTGCGGCGATCAAGTCTGCCAGGTAGATGATCTTGGCCAGCCGGTCCATGTCCGGAGCCCCCACCGTATGCACCACGATCGCCCGCAGCACGCTCCGGTTCTCAACCCCCAGTTCTGACTGGACGAGCCAGGCGCCTACAGGGCCATGCAAAAGCACCGGAACCCGGCGCTCGATCTCGTACTCGATCAGTCCGGCGGACTCGGCGATCCGGAGCAGTTCGTTCGCAGCCAGATCACGGGCATAATCGTGCAGCAACCCGGCCATCTCCGCATCCTGGACGGAGACGCCGTGCATCCCGGCGATCTCCATAGCACTTTTAGCCACTGCCAGGGTATGCTCATACCGTTCCGGTGTCATGCGCCTGTTGGCAGCAGCTGCATATTTGGACTCTACGATGTTCATCTTCCCTCGAAGGTTATTGGCGCGGTTTGGCTTCGTTGACCGTCAGGATCCGGCCCTGGAAATCGGCGCCGTTGAGGGCATCAATGATCTTCTGGGCGTCCTCGTCGCTCACCTCGACAAAACCGAATCCCCGTGACCGTCCGGTTTCCCGGTCGACAATGATCCTGCTGTTTACCACACTGCCGTAATTGCTGAAAAAGTTGTTCAATTCATCAGCCTCCGTGCGCCACGGCAGATTACCGACATACAATGTACGTGTCAAATCCCTTTCACCCCTGTTATTAAGTTCAAGTGTAGTATGCGGTGGTATAGATTTGAATATACCCCGCCTCCACCTCTTGGCAACCACCCATTTGGTCGTAGGTCATTGGCTGTTGGTCGTTGGAATTTGCCTGCTGCTCAGATTTTGGACGTTGGCAATTGGTCGTTGGAATGTAGTCGTCAACTGACAACCAAAGCTTTTTGTCCATCCAACCACTAACCACCATTTTGGTAAAGCCTGTTCTTTATTATATAAGCCTCGACGGTTTCAGGTACCAGATACTTGATGGAGGCGCCCCTCCTGATACGCCCCCTGATGTCGCTGGAGGAGATGCTTATTGCCGGGATCTCCAGGATAGAGACGGACCCGGCGAAATATTCGCCCAGCAAGGCGTTGAGTTGCCGGAGGTCATAGCCGGGCCGGGTGACGGCAATGAACCGGCACATGGCCAGCAACTCCTCGGGCTGCTTCCACCCGATGATCTCCAGGATAGCATCCGCCCCGGTGACAAAAAACAAGTCCGCACCGGCGCCGTACAACTGGCGGAAGGTTCGCACCGTATCCACCGTATAGGAGCGTCCGCCCCGTTCGTACTCCATTCGGGAGACTTCAAAAAACGGGTTGGTGGCGGTGGCCAGCACCGCCATCTGGTACCGGTGCCAGAAATCCGATACCGTGCCCGGCGTTTTATGGGGCGGATGGCCTGAGGGAATAAAAACGATCTCCTCCAGATCATACTGCTCCCTGGCAGCCTCTGCTGTCACCAGGTGCCCGTAATGCACAGGGTCAAATGTCCCGCCCATGATCCCGACGCGCTGCCCGCTCATCTATCCGCACTCCGCCTTGATAGAAATATTGGTTTCGACAATTTTATATTTACCAGATTACTACCCGCTCTAATGCCCCCGCTTCTGAAGCGGTGGGCGCCCGTATCCGGGCTAACGCCCGGCCTGAAAGAAAACGGGCACACAGGTAAGAGCGGCTACGTAACTGGTTCAACTATTTCCAAGCTTCAGTGGGGGAAGGCAAGCCCCCACTGAAGCCAAGAACTAGTTGAACCAATAATGCATCATTTCTTAGGATTTACAGGGCGCGGGAAAACATCCCTTTTATTGGTTCTATCTGATCGTTTAATTCTGATCTTTGATGAAAAATTCCTGCCATAACTTGAGAAACTTGAGGGAAAAATAAAAAAAAGAAGGGAATGAAGACTCGGCATGGAGATGATCGCCAGAATCTTTCGTACCAGACCGATTACCGAAGCGCTAGGCCAGGATAGGCCGCATAACCTGCGGCGGGTGTTGGGCGGGCGAGACCTGATCGCCATGGGCATTGGCGCCATTATCGGAACCGGCATCTTCGTTCTGAGCGGGGTGGCTGCCGCCCTCTACGCCGGCCCCGGGATCATCTTCTCCTTCATCCTGGCGGGAATCACCGCCGCCCTGGCCGCCCTGGTCTACTCCGAGCTGACCGCCATGTACCCCGCAGCCGGAAGCGCATACACCTACACCTACGCCTCCCTCGGCGAGATCGTCGCCTGGCTGATCGGCTGGAACCTGGTCCTGGAGTACACAGTAGCCGCCGCTGCCGTCGCCCTGGGTTGGGGCGGCTACATGCTGGACTTGTTGAACCCGCTGGGGGTTCATCTCCCCAAGATCCTGACCTCGTCGCCCTTCAGCGGAGGCGCCATCAACCTGATGCCGGTACTGATCATCGCCGTGATTGTCTACCTGGTCGCCGCCGGCGCCAAGGAGAGCAGCCAGGTGAACAACATCGTGGTGGTCCTGAAGCTGGCCGCCATCGCCCTCTTCCTGGTACTAGGATTTTCCCGCTTCAACCCGGCCAACTGGCATCCCTTTCTCCCCTTTGGAACCACCGGAGTGTTGCGGGGGGCCAGCATGATCTTCTTCGCCTACATCGGGTTCGACGCCGTGGCCACTGCCGCGGAGGAGGTGCGCAACCCCAAGCGGGACCTGCCGGTGGGCATTGTCGGCTCCCTGTTGATCTCCACCATTCTCTACCTGGGAGTCGTCGCGGTGCTGACAGGGATGGTCAAGTTCAACCTGCTGAACACGGCCTCTCCGGTGACCACCGCCCTGATCCTGCGGGGATTGCCCTGGGCTGCCGCCCTGGTGTCTGTCGGGGCGCTGGCCGGATTGACCAGCGTGCTGCTGGTCAGTTTCTTCGCCCAGAGCCGGATCCTGTTCGCCATGTCCCGGGACGGAATGCTGCCGCCGCTCTTCTCCCGGTTGCACCCGCGCATGAACTCGCCCGTGTTCAGTATCCTGGTAGTCGGAGCGGTGGCATCTCTCCTGAGCAGCCTGCTTCCTATCAACCTGATCGCCGAACTGGCCAACATCGGCACGCTGTCCGCCTTCGCCATGGTCTCCATCGGGGTAATCGTGCTGCGCCACACGCACCCGGATCAGCCCCGCCCCTTCAAGGTCCCGCTGGTGCCGTACCTGCCGCTGCTCAGCGTCGCCGCCTCCGTCTATCTCATGACCAATCTCCCGGTGCTTACCTGGTACCGCTTCCTGGCCTGGCTGGTGCTGGGATTGATCATCTACTTCACCTACGGCATCAAACACAGCAGGCTAGCGGTATCAGATGTCAGAGATCGGAGATCGGAAGCCGGAGCTGGACACCGGTTAATTCCCCAGCCGGCCTACAAATATGAGCCGAAGCCCCCGCACAAATAATCGAAGTTCGATGTTCGATTATTTCCCCTTTGAAGCTTCTAACCCTCGATACCAAGGTATCGGCCTTTAGGCAATTCCTTTTAGCCATCGGGGAAATCGTTGATCCAGGGACGTAGCCGCTCTTTTCCACCGCTTCAAAGAAGCGGGGGCATTAGAGCGGGTAGCCATCGTGGGAAAAAATGGGACAGAGAATCGTCCCCTGTCCCACGTGCTACCATATTTGTACTTGCTCTTACTTCGAACCTCGAACCTCGGTTTTAACCTCGAATTTGTCCGTCGCCGTAGATGATGTACTTGATGGAGGTCATCTCCTCCAGTCCCATGGGGCCCCGGGCGTGCATCTTCTGCGTGCTGATGCCGATCTCCGCCCCGAACCCGAACTGGTAGCCGTCGGTGAAGCGGGTGGAGGCGTTGACAAAAACCGCCGCCGCGTCCACCTGCTGGAGGAAGGTTCTGGACTTGGCGTAACTGCTGGTGATAATCGCCTCGGAGTGCTTGGTGCCATAAGTGTTGATATGGCGGATCGCTTCCTCCAATCCATCTACCACCTTGACCGCCAGGATCAGGTCGAGGTACTCGGTCTTCCAGTCCTCTTCAGTAGCCGGAATAACGTCAGACAGGACCTGCTGGGTCCGGGGGCATCCCCGCAACTCCACGCCTTTCGCCCGCAAAGCCGCGGCCGTCGCCGGCAGGAAGACCGGAGCCACCTTGGCGTGCACCAGCAAGGTCTCCATGGCGTTGCAGACGCCTGGGCGTTGGGTTTTGGCGTTGACCACGATCTTCTCCGCCATGACTAGATCTGCGTCCTCTTCCACATAGGTGTGACAGTTGCCGACCCCAGTCTCCAGCACCGGCACCGTGGCGTTCTGCACCACCGTCTGGATCAGCCCGGCCCCACCCCTGGGGATCAGCACGTCGATGAATTCGTTCATCTTCAGCATGATGTTGACCGCTTCACGGTCAGTGGTATTCACCAGTTGGATCGTTCCGGGAGGCAACCCGGCGCCGGTGGCCGCGCTGCTGATCACCTGGGTGATCGCCTGGTTGGAGTTGAAGGCCTCGGAGCCGCCCCTCAGGATCACGGCGTTCCCTGCCTTCAGGCAGATGCCTGCGGCATCGACCGTGACGTCCGGGCGGGCCTCGTAGATGATGCCGATCACACCGAGGGGTACCCGCATCTTCCCGATCTGCAGCCCGTTTGGACGCGTCCACATCCGGACCACCTCGCCGACCGGGTCCGGCAGCGCCACCAGTGCGCGCAGTCCCTTCGCCATATCCGAAACCCGGTCCGGGGTCAACAGCAGCCGATCAAGCAGTGCCCCGCTCAGGCCATTTTTCCGGGCTGCCTCCATATCCCCCTGGTTGGCCTCCAGGATCATGTCGGATCGCTCCTCCAGACTCCTGGCCATCGCCTGCAGGGCATCATCCTTGACTCTGGTCGACATCCCGGCCAGCTTCAAGGACGCTTCCTTGGCCCTGGCGCCCATCTGTCGCAGTTCTTCTGCCAGCATTTCTTCGCCCCCATTCTCGAAGTTCGAACCTCGAGGAGACTGACAACTCAAATTATACCACTTGATCTCCAGCCATCACAGCGAGGTTATCACGGTGGATCACCTCGTCATAGTCGTGATAGCCGATGATTGCTTTGATTTCCGCGCTTTTATGGCCCCTGATCAGGTTGATCGTCCCGGAGGAATAATTGCTGATGCCCCGGCCCAGTTCGCGCCCGTCCTGATCGGCCACTCCGACCACGGTTCCGGCCGCGAACTCCCCCTCCACCCTGAGGATGCCGCTGGGCAGCAGGCTCTTTCCCTTATTCAAGATAGCGCCGGCGGCGCCCTGGTCGACGTAGATCCATCCCTGGACCGGAGAACTGAAGGCGATCCAGTGCTTGCGCGACTGCATCCTGCCAACGCCCGGCATAAACAGAGTGCCCACCGCCTCCCCGTTCACCACCCGCTGGACGGTACCCGCTTTCAGACCGCTGGCGATCACCAGGGGAATCCCAGCCGTCATGGTAATCCGGGCTGCCTGAAGCTTGGTCTCCATGCCGCCGGTAGCTAGGGCCGAGCCCCGGCCTCCTGCCAGGGCCTCGATCTCTGGAGTGATCTCGGCAATTTCCGGGATCAACTCCCCGGCCCTGCCGGAACTGGGGATCTGATTGTAAAAGCCGTCCTGGTCGGTCAGCAGGATCACCAGGTCGGAGTCCACCAGGCAGGCCACGTGGGCGGCCAGGGTATCGTTGTCTCCAAACCGGATCTCTTCCACGGCCACCGTATCGTTTTCGTTGACCACCGGGACCACGCCCTGGCTGAGTAAGGCCTCGAAAGTGTAGCGGGCGTTCAGGTAGCGCTCCCGGTCCATGATATCGTACCTGGTCAGCAGCACCTGGGCCACGATCAGGCCACGGGGCGAGAACAGGCGCTCATATTGCTGCATCAGGACACACTGGCCGACGGCTGCCGCCGCCTGCTTCTCCGGAATGGTACGCGGCCTTTTGGCCAGCCCCAACCGCCCGACGCCGGCCCCGATCGCCCCGGAACTCACCAGTACCAACTGCCGCTCCTGCTGCAACCAGGCCATGTCTGCGACCAGACTTTCCATCCGGCTCTGGTTGAACTGCCCCCTGGCGCCGCAGAGAAGCCTCGTCCCCAGCTTCACCACCACCCGGCGGGCCTGGGACAAGGCGACGCGGTTGTTAACCGGTTCCTGCTTCATCTCAATCACCTTACCACAAAGTGCCGTAATGCCCCTGGCTTCAGCTAGGGGGATATAAGACGCAATGTCCTTCTCTCATTTTTTTTGTTGTCAGAACACTTGCGCCCGCAAGCGGCGGTGCCGGGTCCGGCAGACGCGGCGCGCTCAAACCTCGAACCTCGATTAGTCTGTCCACTCGAACTCGAACTCCCTGATCTTTACGATATCACCCTGCCTGATTCCTTTCGATTGCAAAACTTTATCCAGGCCGATGCGCTTCAGGGTATGCTGCAGGTAGCGCAGGGCGGCGGGGTTGGTGGGGTCGAACCGGGCCACCAGGCGCTCCACTCCCTTGCCGGAGACCTGCCAGGCGCCATCGGTCTTGACGACGGTGAAACCGCGCCCAGAGGGCGTCGGCTCGGGCTCGGCCCTGATCACCAACACGTCCTGGTCCTCCTGAGCTTGCTGCGCGCCCAGAGGGCACCCGGGTCGATGCTCATCCAACAGGCGGCTGATACCAAGCAGCAGTTGGTCTACCCCCTCGCCGGTGGCGGCGGAAATCGGGTAGACCTGCACATCCGGAAAACCCTGGCGCAACAGCGGGAGATTCTCGCGGGCCTGGGGCAGGTCGATCTTGTTGGCGGCGATCACTTGCGGCCGCCCGGCCAACTCCGGGTTGTAGACCCGCAGTTCCTGGTTGATCACCCGGACATCCTCCCGGGGATCGCGGCCCTCGGTGCCAGCCGTGTCCACCACGTGCACCAGCACCCTGGTACGCTCCGTGTGCCGCAGGAAACGGTGTCCGAGGCCGGTTCCGGTGTGGGCGCCCTCCACCAGGCCAGGCAGGTCGGCCACCACGAAGCTGCGGTCCTCGCCGATGCGTACCATGCCCAGATTGGGCTCCAGAGTGGTGAAGGGATAGGAGGCGACCTTCGGCCGGGCCGCAGAAATGCGGCGCAACAAGCTCGATTTGCCGGCGTTGGGGAACCCGACCAGCCCCGCGTCCGCCAACAGCTTCAATTCCAGCTCCAGGGTACGCTCCTCCCTGGGGTCTCCCTGCTCTGCAAAGTGGGGCGCCTGCTCCTTGGGGGTGGTGAAATGGGTGTTGCCGCGGCCGCCGCGGCCGCCCCTGGCCGCCACCACCTGTTGACCGGGCCTGGTCAGGTCGGCCAGGGTACCGCCGTCTTCCTCCCTGACCACCGTGCCCGGAGGGACCCGCAGCAGCAAGTCTTCCCCGTTTTTTCCATGCTGGTTCTTGCCGCGTCCGTGCTCGCCCCGCTCGGCCCGGTAGTGCTTCTGGTAGTGGTAATCGACCAGGGTGCTCAAATTGGGATCGACCATCAGCACCACGTTGCCACCCCGGCCGCCGTCGCCGCCGTCGGGTCCGCCGTTGGGAATGAATTTCTCGCGCCGGAAGGAGGCCGACCCGTTGCCGCCATCGCCTGCTTTCACAAAGATCTTTACATAATCGTAGAACATGCCTCAACACCACCTTAAGAAAAGGCTTCCCCCGGAATTGGGGGAAGCCATGCTGCCGGATTGATCCTACTATGCTTGCGCCGCTTCCGGGGTGATGCTGACCTCTTTGCGGTCCTTGCCCTTGGTCTCAAACCGCACGTAGCCATCTGCCAGGGCGAACAGGGTATCGTCCCGTCCCCGCCCGACATTCCAGCCGGGGTGGATGGGGGTTCCCCGCTGGCGTACGATAATGCTGCCGGCGTTCACAAACTGCCCGCCGTACCTCTTGACGCCCAGCCGCTTGCTTTCACTGTCACGCCCGTTCCTGGAACTGCCGACTCCCTTTTTATGAGCCATGATGCCACCTCCCTCATCGAGGTTCGAGATTCGAGATTCTTTGTTATTCTACTGCTCCCGCTATATCTTCCGGCTCTCCCGCGGGCACCGCCCCGGCGCCTGCGCTGTTATCCGCCTGCCCGGCGCTGATGCCGGGGCAGGTGATCGCTTTCACCATGATCTCCGTGAAGAATTGGCGGTGGCCGTTCTTGCGCCGGTAGTTCTTCTTCGCCTTGTACTTGAAGACGATGATCTTCTTGGCCTTGCCCTGCTGAAGCACCTGGGCTGCGACTTGGGCTCCCCCGATATAGGGAGTGCCGATGACCGTCCGGGCATCGTCGCCTACGGCCAGGATACGGTCAAGTGTTACCTGATCGCCCTTGGCCGCCTCCAGCTTTTCCACTCTCAAAACACTGCCCGGTTGTACTTTGTGCTGCTTGCCCCCTGTTTCCAAGACCGCGAACAAACCTTTTCCCCCTTCCGCCAAGGCTGGGTGGCTTTTAGTGCGCTTGAAAACCCGCCCCGCGCGCATCTTCCTGTAGCTAAGCTACACTGGCAATTCTAGCATCGTCAGCAATTGCTGTCAAGTTTGGGGTTCCAGCCAAAACAGAGGAACCCCTATTTGTCAACGAGTTCTTAGCTTCAGGTGGGGGCTTGCCTTCCCCCACTGAAGCTTATCGGGGAAACTTACTGCAGGTGGGGCTTTAGCCCCAACTGAAGTTTAGTTGACCCGATCCAGGGGCTTAGCGCCACTTGTCTCCCACGGAGACTTAGTGGCGGTTAGCCATCGGGGAAATAGTACCGCCATATATCGTGGCTCAAGTTCAATCTGCATCGGGCAGGCTGATGATACGGGCCTTGGCGTAGGTACGGAAGACTTTGGTGATCTCCACGTATGCCGGCTTACCCACCTGGATCCCGCCATCCTCCACATCGATCACAAAGCCCTGGACACGGCCGATGCCGTTGGCCGGGTGCGAGCTGTGGGCCTCTTCGATCTTCACCTTCAGGATCTGGCCCGGATGCACCGGGGCTGACAGGTTGGCGATCTCCTCCTGGCTGTAAAGAGGGCGCATCTGCACATCCTCCAGATGCGCGGCCTCGCTCCCCTTGACGACGATCTGCTTCCCGATCTCCTGCTCCAGGGACCGGAGGTGGCTGCCCCCGCCGCCGATGAGGAAGGCGGCCACGCCGGGGTTGACTTCCACCATGACTGCCGGGGCAGCATTATTTCTGGCGAACTCACGCAGATCCTGACAGGTTTTCAGGCCCACAGTCTCTTCCGACAGCACCCGTCCCTTACCCTCGCAGTAGGGACACAACCTTTCCAACAGGCTGCTCAGGCTGGGGCGCACCTTTTTGCGCGTCATCTCCACCAGACCGAGGTGAGTCAAACCGAGGACATAGGTCCTGGTCTTGTCCCGTTTCAGATCCTCGTCCAGTCGCCTGAGGACCTCAGCCCGGTGCTCCAGGACTTCCATGTCGATGAAATCGACGATAATGATGCCACCCAGGTTCCGCAGCCGCACCTGGCGGACGATCTCCGGGATCGCCTCCAGGTTGGTGCGAAACACGGTGTCGGCGAAGTTCTTGCTCCCCGTGTATTTCCCGGTGTTGACGTCGATCACCGTCAGGGCCTCGGTCTCGTCGATCACCAGGTAGCCCCCGCTGCGCAGCCAGACCTTGGGCCGTAGCGCCCGGGCCACTTCCTGGTCGATCCCGTAATCCTCCCAGAGGTCGGACTCCACCAACTGGACCTTCCGGCCAAAGCTGTGGGCGTCGGAACCAAGCAGTTCCAGGATCCTTTCGTAGGTCTCCGGGTCGTTGACCACCAGGCGGTCGATCTCTTCCCCCACCAGGTCCCGCAACACCCAGGAGACCAACTCCAGGTCCTGGTACAGCAGGGCCGGTGCGGAGTACCGGGCTGATTTCTCCTTGGTCCGTTTCCATAGCTCATAGAGGGTAGCCACATCCTCCGCCAGTTCATCCCGGCTGACTCCCTCGGCCACTGTGCGCACGATCAGTCCACTGCCGTGAATGCGCACCTCTTCGGCCAGGTTTTTCAGGCGCTCACGCTCACGTTCCTGGGTGATGCGGCGGGAGACGCCGATGCAGGCCAGATCCGGCAGCAGCACCAAGTACCGGCCCGGCAGGGTGAGTTGGGTTGTCACCCGGGCCCCCTTGGTGCCGAAGGGCTCCTTGACCACCTGGACCAGGATCTCCTCCCCCTCACGGAGCATGTTCTGGATCGGGAGGTTCTCGCGCCTGCCAGGTGCCGTATGCACATCTTCAACGTATAGAAAGGCGTTGCGCTCCAGGCCAATGTTCACGAAGGCCGCCTGCATACCCGGCAGGACGTTCTCGATCCGTCCCTTGTAGATATTCCCGGCCAAGCGCAGTTGGAACGAGCGCTCCAGGTAGACCTCCACCAGGCGCCGCTTTTCCAGTACCGCCACCTTCGTCTCTTCCTTGGTCACCTGAATCAAAATCTCTTTTAGCATGGCTTATCTTCCTATCTCAATATTTTCAATATTCAAGCCTCCCAGAGCTGCTTCCGCTCGCCAAGGGGATTGACCAATCCGCCGTTATGGTGCAGCAGCGCCATCCGGGTGACCCGGGCCGGTTCGTAGCAGCCAGCAACTTCGGTTAGCGGCAGCAGCGTTTCCACAATGCCACGCAGGGGTACGGCCGCATTACCGAGATCCACCAGCAGGTCGAGCGCCTCTGACTTCTTGTCTCCGGCCTCCGTTAACCGGCAGGCCGCCAGGGCAGGCCTGACATCAAACAGCTTGCCATCCTTGGGGCGCTTGTAGCAGAGAGGATGGGAACCACCGATCAGACGGTCGATAGCTTGCTGCCAGGCGTCGGCAGGCTGCTCCGGCGGCAGGGCCAGCCGGTACCAGCCGCAGTTGACCGCCTTGCCGATACCGGACGCTGCCGGCGCTACCTCAATCAGGCACCTGGTCTCCACGCCGGGAGGAAACTGCTGTCTGAGAGAAGCCAGGCCCTCGGACAGAGGTACATCGGTGGCCAGATCCATGTCCAGGTATTCCCGCAGCCCGGCCACGCCCACGCCCAGGGAGGGGCCGTAGGAAAGCTTGGGGTGAGGGTTGAACCCCTGGCTAAAGGCCAGAGGCAGCCCGGACCGGCGCAGCGCCCGGATAAAGGTTCGGATCAACTCCAGGTGCGACAGCCACCTGGCCCCACCGGTTTTTGAATACTCAATCCTGTATCTTGGCATTGCTCTCCCTTTAATCTCTGAAGTCAGAGGCAGCCCTTTCCCTTTCGAACCGCGCCCGCCGGGTGCCGCGCCCAGAGGGCGCCCGGCGCGGCACCCGCTCTAACTTCGAGGAGACGCCGCCTTGACCAACTGTGGCTTCACCCCGAAGGAGAGGCATACCCCGCACCCCTCGCAGGAGGCCAGGCGGCAGTCGGCGGTGGCCTCTCCGGCCAGGGCCCGCCGGTGCTCCCGGACCAGGAACTCCCGGTTGATGCCGACGTCGATCATATCCCAGGGTAGGGCCTCGTCGTATGACAAGCGGCGCCCGGCATAGAACTCCGGATCCAACCCGGCCGCCCGGAAGCTGTCCTGCCACAGGTCAAAGTTAAAGTGCTCCGTCCAGCCGTCAAACCGGCAGCCCCGGCGCCATGCCTCGAACAACACCTCAGCCAAGCGGCGGTCGCCACGGGCCAGCGCCGCCTCCAGAAAACTCGTCTTGATGTCGTGCCAGTGGTAATCGGCGCCACAACCTTTGACCAGATCCCGCAGGAAGGCATGCCGCTCCGCCAGTAGCGTTCTGGGCAGTTGCCCCTCCCACTGGAAGGGCGTATGTGCCTTGGGCACGAAGGAGGAGGCGCTGACCGAGAGGCGCAGCTTTTTTCCGCTCCGGGCGCTACGCCCCGCATGACGCACCTTCCGCACCAGGTCGCCGATCCCCTCCAGGTCGGCCTGCGTCTCGGTGGGCAGCCCGACCATGAAATAGAGCTTGATCGCCGACCACCCGGCTGTCGCCGCGGCTGCTACCGCATCCAGGAGATCGCCCTCTGTAACCCCCTTGTTGATCACATCCCGCAGGCGCTGGGTACCCGCCTCCGGCGCCAGGGTCAGGCTCGTCCGCCGGCCCCCGGGCAGTTTCTGGGCAATCTCCACGCTAAAGGAATCAACCCGCAGGGACGGCAGGGAAATGCCCGTCCGGGAGAGGGTGCACCGATCTCTCAAAGGCGGCAGCAAACCGTCCAGATCACTATAATCCAGGCTGCTCAAAGAAACAAGCGATATCTCCTCGTAACCGGTCTTATCGATGATCTCCCGGGCCTGCTGCAGCAGAGTCCGGGGGTCACGCTCCCGCACCGGGCGGTAGATCATCCCTGCCTGGCAGAACCGGCAGCCCCGGGTACAGCCCCGAAAGACCTCCAGCATCCCCCGCTCGTGGACCGCCTCCACCAGGGGTACCACAGGCGCCGTAGGGAAGAAGACATCGTTCAGGTCCGGCGCCAGGCGCCGCCGCACACAACTCTGCAACTCGGGACGCAGGGCGGTAAAGCCCTGCGCTCTCCCCTCCTTATTATATTCTACGCTGTAGAATGAAGGGATGTAGACACCGGGGATCCCGGCCAGTTTCTCCAGCAAACGCTGGCGCGACCACCGCGCCCGCGCCGCGCCCAAGGGGCACCCGGCACCCGGGGCACCCGCGCTCTCCTTGGCCTGCCTGATCACTGACAGCACTTCCGGCAGGACCTCCTCCCCCTCACCGATCACGAAGGCGTCGATGAAGGGCGCCAGCGGCTCCGGGTTGGCGGCCACGGGGCCGCCGGCGATCACCAGGGGGTCGGCATCGCTGCGCTCGCAGCTCATGAGCGGGATTCCGGCCAGGTCGATCATGTTCAGGATGTTGGTAAAGGTCAGCTCGTACTGCAGCGTGAACCCCAGCAGGTCGAAATCCCTGAGTGGGCGGTGGGACTCCAGGCTGAACAGCGGCAGGCTGCCTCGCCTGAGCTCCGCCTCCAGGTCTGGAGCCGGGGCGAAGACCCGCTCCATCAGGTAGTCCGGATGGGCGTTGACCAGTCCGTAGAGGATCTGCAGACCGAGGTGGGACATCCCCACCTCGTACAGATCGGGGAAGGCGAAGGCCATCCTCACCGCCGTCTGCTCCCAGTCCTTGTGCACGGCGTTCCACTCGCTGCCCAGGTAGCGGGCCGGTTTTTCCAGGTGTGACAGCAATTCATCCAGATCATGCTGCTCCATCGATATGCTCCCTCAAAATGCTCCATCACAGCGCCGCTGCGCCGCAGTCAATTTTTTCCCGCCTTCCTATTTTACCATTACCGGCGGAAACATATCACCTCCGGGGCGCAGCGAATCTATAAAACCTCGTGAATTATGATCTCAGGAAAAATCGATAACGCGAAAATAACGCTGAGAATCGCTCTCTCAGCGCTATTTCACAAAATCATACCGATCTGCCTCAGGTCCCGTTCTGTTGCAGGTGCTGCACCGGGTCGACCAACTGGTCGCCATCACGCATCTCGAAGTGCAGGAAGGCGCCGGCTACTGTGCCCAGCGCCTGCCCCTGGTCCACCTGCTGCCCTGACTGCACCCCCACGGCGTCCAGCCGGCCGTACAGGGTGGCCAGTTGGTCGCTGTGGTCGACCACCACCACCGTGCCCAGGTTCGGGTCATTGAACACCCGGCTCACCGTCCCGGGCAACACCGCCCGCACCTGAGCGCCCTTATCGACCTCCAACTCCACTCCGTCCGAGAAGCGCGGCCAGCCGTCGCTGCCCTTCTGCCAGCCAAAGCCCCTGGCCAGCTTGCCGTTGGCTGGAAGCCCCGGCTGCTGAGCGGCTTCGTTCCCCTGAGGGATCGGCTTGTCCACCTTCACGTCCAGACCCCTCTTGATGCCCAGCAGGGAGTTCACCTGGTCGAGCACCGGAGAAATATTAAAACTCCGAACATCATAGTTGGTGTGCAACAAGTAGTCAACCCCGTTCCGGGCCAACCGTCCCACCGTTCCCCCCGCCAGGGACAGTGCCCAGGCCAGCACGAAGATGGCCAGGGCTGCCAGCAGCCGGAAAACAAGGTCTCTGGCCCTGCGCATCAGGACCAGGTAGCGCTTTGCCACCGCTTCCCCTCTCATCATCGGTACCACTCCCCAGCATTTAACAGATGACTACCCGCTCTAATGCCCCCGCTTCTGAAGCGGGGGAAGCAAACCCCCACTGAAGCCAAGAACTCGTTGAACCTAATCTTATATATGGCTTCACCTTCTAAAATATGAGGAAAAATTTACAAAAAAAATAGAGTAGGCCACTTTGTCTACCCTCTTGGAGTCAGAATTCAGATGCCGGAGGTCAGAAGTCGATTTTCCAGCCTGCTGGAATCGGAAGCCCCGCCTCTTGTCTCTGACTTCCAAAATGGCACGTCAGAACAACAACAGTTCTTTCCGCATGCAGACATTCAGGATCAATCCCACGGCGATCATGTTGGTCAACATGGAACTGCCCCCGTAGCTCATGAAGGGCAGCGGGATGCCGGTGACCGGCATGATCCCGATGGTCATGCCGATATTCTCCAAGATATGAAACAGCCACATGAAGATGATGCCACCGATCATCAGCCTTCCAAAAGTATCCCGGGATTGGAAGGCCATGGCCTGCGCCCTGGCGATCAGGTTGTAGTAGAGCACCAGCAGGATACCAGCCCCCAGGAAACCGAGCTCCTCGCCGATCACCGAGAAGATGAAGTCGGTGTGGTGCTCGGGCAGGAAGTTCAACTGCACCTGGGACCCGTGGTACAGCCCCTTGCCCCACAGGCCGCCGGAACCGACGGCCACCAGGGACTGGATGATGTGATAGCCATCCCCCTGCGGGTCCGAATAGGGATTGATGAACACCACCAGGCGGGACAACTGGTAATCCTGCAAGGGAAGGGGCACATGCAGGGGGGAGAAGTGCAGGGCCAAAGCCAGGGCAATCACCGCCAGGCCGCCCCCTAACAGTTTGAGCAGCAGGGAGGGGCGTGCCCCGGCCAGGTACAGCATGCCGAAGAAGATGACGACAAAGACGAGGGATGTCCCCAGGTCCGGCTGGATGAACACCAGCAGGAAGGGCACCACGAAATACAAGAAGCAGGGCGCCAGGTCCCTCAAACGCTGCAACTCTCCCTGCCGCTTGGACAGGTAGGAGGCGAAGCAGACGATAATCATGATCTTGGCGAACTCGGAGGACTGCAGATCAAAACCCAAGAAGGAGATAGAGCGTGTCGCCCCGTTAGCTCTATGTCCCAATAACCGTACCGCCAGCAGCATGACCACCATGACCGCGTAGATGGCGTGGCGCCAACGGTGCAGCTTGGAATAATCGAAGGCAAAGGTGACGACACCGGCCGCGATTAGGCCCAGCAAGATCCACAGGGCCTGCCTCTTGACGTAATGTAGCGGGTCCGCATTCATGTTGGCAGTAGCGCTGCTCAGGACAAGCAGGTTCAGCCCCAAGACGATTCCAATTACCAGCAGAAAATTAAGATCGAGGCTCTTCAGACGACGACTGAGCATGCAACCAGTTTCCCCTCTCAAGGAACCTGGTCTCATTATAAAGCAAGGACATCCCCCGGTCTATCGCTATCCGCTGGTAGAAGTGGATAAGTTGGAAACCATCCGGCCTCTGTTACACGCAGGTGGGCAGGCGTTTCATCTTGATGACCGGAATACTGGCCACCAGTGCTATACTGCCCTTGTCCCGGCGGAGAGAGATCTCCATGTTGGTCTCGTCTATCTCCAGGTAATCGGTGATCACCTTCAGGATATCGCTGCGCAAGGAGTCCATCATCTGCGGCGTGAGATCGATGCGGTCGTGCATCAGAACGAGGCGGAGTCTCTCCGTGGCGATATTCTTACTGGCCCTGCCGGCTTCCTTGCCAAGTATGCGCTGCAGCAGATCTAGCATCTCCTCACCCCGCTCAACCGGTACGAAGTCCCAACAGGCGCCTGATACGGTTCATGAAAGTTCCGTTGCCCTCGATGTCCATGAAGGGCACCTCCTCGCCCATGATCCGCCGCGAGATGTTGCGATAGGCCTCCCCCGCCCTGGAGTTGACGTTGAGCACTGCCGGCTCTCCCTTGTTGGTGGAGATGATGATCGACTCGTCCTCGGGTACAATCCCCAGCAGTTCGATAGCCAGGTGTTCGTTCACGTCTTCCACGTCCAGCATGTCCCCGCGCTTCACCATCTGCGGGCGGTAGCGGTTGAGGATCAGTTTCGGGTGGCGCATCTCCGTGTCTGCCTGGAGCAGGCCGATGATCCGGTCTGCATCCCTGACTGCAGCGACCTCGGGCGTCGTGACAATCAGGGCCTGGTTGGCGCCGGCGATGGCGTTCTTGAATCCCTGCTCGATCCCGGCGGGGCAATCCACCAGCACGTAATCAGCATCCTGCCTCAACTCTTCGCACAGCGTCTTCATCTGCTCCGGGCTGACAGCGGTCTTATCCTTGGTCTGGGCGGCAGGCAAGAGCGACAGGCTCTCGAAGCGGCGATCCCTGATCAGGGCCTGCTTCAGGCGGCACCGCCCGCTGGTTACATCAACCAGGTCATAGACGATCCGGTTCTCCAGGCCCATTACCACGTCCAGGTTCCGCAGCCCGATGTCGGTGTCCAGCAGGATGACCCGGAACCCCATCATGGCCAGGGCAGTGCCGAGATTCGCGGTCGTTGTTGTCTTGCCCACGCCTCCCTTCCCGGAAGTAACCACCAATACTTCTCCCATAAAAGCTCCCCCTTTGCCTCGTCCCTTTAGTGCCGGTCAAAACCGGGCTGGTACTGCTCGATGATGACGACCCCGTCCTGCACCCGGGCGATTTCCGGCTGCTTCAGGGTCGAAAAGTCTCCCTCAGGGGCGCGGGTGATATAGCCGGCAATGCGCAGTTGTGAAGGCTCTAGCCTCAGAGCGGCCACTATCGCCTGTTTGTCGCCCATCGCCCCGGCGTGAGCCACCCCCCGAAAGACACCCATCACGATGATATTGCCGCCGGCCACAACCTCGCCCCCGGGATTGACATCCCCCAGGATCACCACATTGCCGGGATAAAAGACCTGCTGTCCCGATCTGATGGTGCGCTGAACCAGTATCGTCTGCTCTTCCGACACGACGTCCGCCCTCAGTTGCCTTGTCGTCAAACTGTACCTGATGACCGGAATGTCTTCCCCTTCGTCATGCTTACCCATGGCGCCGGCCCTATCCTCTGCCGTCTCCACGGCAGCCGAAGCCTCCTCCGCTGCCACTCCACCGGCGGTCTGGCCCCGTTTGCGCTTCCTCTTCCTGCGGCTTACGAATCCTGCCTGGGCCGCTTGCTGCCCCACTGTCTCCACCCCCCGTGTATCTCCGTCGAGCGCTCTGCGTGGCCTCGGACCGGCTATAATCCGGCGCAAAACCATGTTGTTCCCGGCCAGAGTATCCCTGAGAGAGCTTATTTGCCCTGGTTGCAGATCTCTCGGGCCAACATCGATGCTCACTGCTGATCCGTCCAGGAACCCGTTGGAGTCGGCAATTCTTTGCGCCAGCCGCCGGAGCAGGTCCTGGAAGTCCGCCGACTCGTCCAACAGCACTGTCAACCCCTCACGGGTTCCCTTGATTTTTACAATCTCATCCATGCCCGAATAAGTGATCCCTCCAGTGTCCAAAGCGCAGATTTAAGAAAGATATTTCTATGTTTTTCATTATTATCCTGCCTGTTCAATGAAAAAACGAGGCAAAATATTCCTCGTTTTTCCAGCCTTTTATGCTTATCTTAGACATATTTTTTAAGGCCCCACCCCGCCCGGTTGGCGGGTGCCCTCTGGGAACGGCTGCTGTTGCCGAGCAGGCTACGGCTGGGCGGGAACTGGCGTCACGCCCTGCCCGGCGTCACCGGCCTGGGCGAAATAGCCGTGGGGAAATTCGGGCGGAGCGGGTGTTGCATTCTGCCCGGCGCTGCCGGCGCCCTGCTGGCCGCCAAACGGGGTGTTCATGTTGCCCAAGCCGAAGTACTGGTCGAGGACGGACAGGCCTACGTACCCAATAGAGTCCGCCCCGTGATGAGCGGTCTCGATCACGCCGGCAAAGGCGATCGTGGGGTCATTCGCCGGGGCATATTCGATAAAAAGACCGTTAACCAAGTCCAATGCCCCGCCGGTTTCCGCCGACCCGGTCTTGGCAGCCACCTTGACCGGATAGTTCAAGAAAAGCAAGCCGCTGGTGCCATCGGGATCCGTCGAACCCGCCATCGCCTGGCGGACGGTGGCCATGATCTGGCTGTCGACCGCGGCGTTGTGAACCACCTGCGGCCCGAACCGGGCCACTACCTTGCCGCTGGGGTCATCGATCTGCTGTACCAGGTAGGGGCGCATCCGCTGCCCGTTATTGGCCAGTTGCTGAACGTAGTTGGCCAGTTCGATCGGGGTGAAGGCGTTGGCGCCCTGACCGATGGCCATGTTGAAGGTCTCGAAGGGCTGCCAGTTGACGTGGAAGTTGTATTTGATCTGGTAATCCTCATCGAGAGAGTTCTGGGCCGACCTCTGCTGGGCGAGCAGGTCGGACTTCTGCTGGGCGGTGGTCGCCGCCGCCAGCAGGGCGGCATATTTGTTGTTCAGCGCTGTCTCCTGGTCCTGGTACCACTTGCGCCAATAGGGATCTTCCTGTGCTTTCTGCTGCTCGGGGCTCGACAATATACCGGTGACCTCCCCCGGCAGGTCGATTCCGGTCAGCTGGTCCAGGCCGAACTCCTGGGCGACCTTGGCTATCAGGTCGGCGCCGGCCCTGCGCCCGGCCTCCATGAAGTAGACGTCGCAGGAACGGGCCATGGCCTTGAAAAAGTTGACCACGCCATCCACCTCCCAGCAGGAGGGGTAGGGGGGGAACCAGTACCGGCCCGTGCAGGTCACCGTGTCGTCGACGGTTATCTTGCCGGAGGTGAGGGCGGCCATGCCGGTGATCGCCTTGAACGTCGAACCCGGGGCGTAGCGGCTGCTGATCGCCCTGTTGATCATCGGGGACTCCGACCCGGCCGGAGGGTCGATGTACTTCCTGACCGTGGCGTTGTCCACCGGCGGCACCAGGTCGTTGGGGTCGAAGTTGGGGCGGCTGGTCATCGCCAGCACGGCGCCGGTCTTCACGTCCAGGGCCACGGCGGCTCCGGCTACGGCGTCATACCCCTCGCCCCGCAGCATTTTCAGGGTGCTGTCCATGCTGGTATCCATCGTTTTTTGCAGGTCGTTGTCGATGGTCAGCACCAGCTTGTTTCCCTGGACCGGGGGAACGGTGATCAGGTTGGCATGCGGCACCGGGCGTCCGGAGACGTCCACCTCCACCTCCTGGAAGCCGTCCCTCCCGCGCAGGTAGTTCTCGTACTGGGACTCCAGCCCGGACTTGCCGATCAGGTCGCCCGACTGGTAATTCTCGTCCTGGTGCTGCGCCAGTTCGTCACTGCTGATCTCCCCGATGTAACCCAGGAGGTGGCTGGCCACCGAACCTTCAGGGTAATCACGGACGAGGCTCTTCCCGATCTGCACCCCGGGCAGGTCCTGCCGGTGCTCCTCCAAGCGCTCCACCACGTCCATGGAGACATCCTGCTTGATCACCACCGGCTCATAGGGGCGGTCGACTTGGTCAGCGATCAGCTTCTTGATGTAAGGGGCGTCAATCTCCGGGTAGGTGTCCTGCAGCAGGGCGACCAGGTTGTCGATGGTGCTGTCGTTGATCTGCTGCGGCGTTATGGAGATGGTGTCGACGATCTTGTTGGATCCCAGGACGGCGCCCTTGGAGTCGACGATATCGCCGCGGGGGGCGCGGATCGGCAGAAACCGGAACTGGTTCAGGGCGGCTTCGGTGCGGTACTTGGACGTATCCAGAAGTTGCAGGGTGACCAGCCGGGCGACGATCACTCCGAACACGACAATGGTCAGCCACCTGAAAAACTTCTGGTTGTTCTCCAGTCTCCGGTTTACGATCATGTTTGGCTCACCTGTAGATTATTTTACCGGGTTGCACGATCTCCACCCGCCCGGGAACGTGGCCGACATACAGCCTGGCCAGCGGCCTGTACAGCAGGGCGGCAAGACAGGCATTGTAGAGGGCGCCGGTGGCGGAGAGGCGCCATAACAGGCGCATGCTCAGCGACGAACTGAGTATGCCCTGCCCCAGCGAGTAGACGGCGCCGGCAATGAAACTTCCGGCCAGCACCAGGGAAAATGTCACCAGGATGTTGTCCATGTTTACCCGGCGCTCCAGGCGCCCCATCAGGAAGCCGGCGACAAAGCCGCTCAACGCCCCGAGGCCTAGGTAGTGGCCCCCTAGCAGGTCCTGCGCCAGGCCCGCCGCAAGGCCCACCGCTCCACCGGCAAGTGAGCCATAGTAGAGGGCGGTAAAGATGACCAGCACCAGCAGCAGGTCGGGTATGACACCGCCGAGGCGCAACAAGGGCAGAATGGTGGTCTGCAGTATTAAAGAGGCGAGAAAAGCCAGGGCTATAGATACAAAGCGCATACCGGTCCTCCCCTCCCCCATTCTCGAGGTTCCCGATGCTGTGCTTCCTAACCTTTAGACAGGATGAACTCTCGAACCTCGACTATTGATCTGTCCACTGCGTCTGTTATGGACTGTGTTGGAGTTATGGACTGTGTCGAAGGCGCCCATCGTGTCGGAGCTGCCGGTTGTGTCGGAGCTGCCGGTTGTGTCGGAGCTGCCGGTTGTGTCGGAGCTGCCGGTTGTGTCGGAGCTGCCGGTTGTGTCGGCGCCGGTGACGTTTGTGCCGGTGCTGGGGTCGCTGCCGCGCCCAGAGGGCTCCCGGTGGGCGCCGCTGACGGCTGCGCCGGGGTCGCCGGTTGTGCGGGCGCCGCTGCCGGTTGTGTGGGCGCCGGTGACGTTTGTGCCGGGGTCGCCGGTTGTGCGGGCGCCGCTGCCGGTTGTGCCGGCGTTGCTGTCGTTTGTTCCGGCGCCGGCGGGCTGGCAACCGGTTCCGGCACTGACCTGGTCGCGGTGATGATGAACACATCCTCGATGCGATTAAAATCCACGTCGGGCTGTACCAGGGCATACTGGTCCAAGTTATTGCCCCCGGTGTTGAACTGTAAGACTTTCCCGATCGGCACTCCCGATCGGCACGTCGCCCGGGAAAATGCCCCCCAGGCCGGAGGTCATTACAGTCTGGCCAGGTTGGGGCTTGGCGTCGTATGGCAGGTCGATCAATCGGAGCATACCCGGGTCATCCTTACTGCCCTCGATGACCCCCTGGGCGCCACTCTCGCTGATCATCGCCCCTACGGCGCCCTCCGGGTCAAGGATCAGGAGGATGTCGGCGGTATGCGGCCACACTGCATCCACCCGCCCGACCAGGCCGGCGTCGGAGACCACCACCATATCCTTTTTGACCCCGTCCTCTGAACCCCGGTCAACTACCAAGGTGCTGTACCAGTTGCTCGGCGAACGGCTGACGCCCCGCGCCCCCAGCAGCGTGAAACGCATGACGTTGCGATTCTTGAAATCGAGCAGCTTCTGCAGTTGTTGGCTCTCGTAAACGTACTCATGCAGGCGGTTGTTCTCCCAGGTCAGGTCCCTGATCTGCTGCTGCAACTGGCTGTTATCAGCCTGAAGGCGGCGTATCCCGGCAAAGTAGCCCAACAGTGAGGCGCTGCCGCTCCAGGCCAACATCACTCTTGACTGCACCGGGGCCAGCACCTCATGAATCTCGCCGGCCACCGGGCTGCCGGCAAAATTGGGAACGAGGCGGGCCAGGCCCAGGCAGAATATTGCCCCCGCCGCCAGGATGATCAGGGTTTTCTTAAAGCCGGAACCGAACAACAGCGCACCATCCTAACCTGTCTGGCCAATTCAAAACTGAACATTCAACGACTGAGGAGGCGAACAACAAGGCGCCGGCCTAACTAAACCGCTTGGACGGCAGGGTCGCCCGCCGTAAAATGTCGATGTTTTCCAACGCCTTGGCGGTGCCTAGGGCCACCGCATACATCGGCTTCTCGGCCAGGACCACCGGGATGCCGGTCTCCTGGCAGATCAGCTTGTCCATGTCCCGCAGCATGGAACCGCCCCCTGTCAGGACGATCCCCCGGTCCATGATATCCGCCGACAACTCCGGCGGCGTCTTCTCCAGGCAGACCTTGACCGCTTCCACGATCTTGACCAGGGTCTCATCCAGGGCCTTCTGCACCTCCTCGGAGGTGACGATGACAGTCTTGGGCATGCCGGAGATCAGGTCCCGGCCGCGCACTTCGTAAGTCTCCAACTCCCCGTTCCAGATGGCGGAACCGATCTTGATCTTGATGTCCTCCGCTGTCCGCTCGCCGATCAACAAATTGTAGGTCCGCTTGACGTGCTGGATGATGGCATCGTCCATCTCATCCCCGGCAACCCGGATCGACCGGCTGGTAACGATGCCGCCCAATGAGATCACAGCCACCTCCGTGGTGCCACCGCCGATGTCCACCACCATGTTCCCGGTGGGTTCACCCACCGGGAGGCCGGCGCCGATAGCAGCCGCCATTGGCTCCTCGATCAGGAAAGCCTCCCGCGCCCCGGCCTGGATGACCGCTTCTTTCACCGCCCGTTCCTCCACCGGAGTGACACCGGTCGGTATACAGATCACGACCCGCGGCCGTGTGAACACGTTCTGTCCCTGGAGGGCGCGCTTAATCAGGTAGCGCAGCATGCTCTGGGTAATATCAAAATCAGCGATCACCCCGTCCTTCATCGGCCTGATGGCGATGATATTGCCGGGGGTGCGCCCGATCATCTGCTTGGCTTCCTCCCCGACAGCCAGCACATCCCCGGTTTCCCGCTGAATAGCCACCACTGACGGTTCGATGATGATGATGCCCTTGCCCTTTACGTGCACCAGGGTGTTGGCGGTTCCCAGGTCAATCCCCACGTCTCTTGAAAAGAACACATCACTTGCTCCTTCCTCGCCAAGATTGTTCAGATAACTGCCCTTTCCTTGAGGCTTGTAAAAACATGGTCTCCAATAATAATATGGTCGAGAACTTCAATACCTATTAACTTTCCTGCTTCGGCAAGGCGGCGGGTGATTTCCAGGTCCTCGCCGCTGGGTGTGGCATCCCCGCTGGGATGGTTGTGAAGCAGGATCACTGCGGCAGCGCTCTTCAGCACTGCCGGCTTGAAGACCTCCCTGGGATGCACCAGGGAGGAGTTCAGGCTGCCCACTGAGACGGTCTCCACCGCCAACACCTGGTTCTTGGTATTCAGGATGACCACCCGGAAGTGCTCCCGGTCCAGGTAGCACATCTCCTCCATCACAAAACTGCAGACATCCTGCGGGCTGCGAACCGTGAGCCGGATGCCCTGGCCCAGGCAGGACAATCGCTTGCCCAACTCCACCGCGGCCTTGATCTGGGCCGCCTTGGCAGGCCCGATCCCCTTCACGCCGCACAGGTCATCATAGCTAGCCTCTGCCAGAAAACGCAGTCCACGCGGGCTCTGCAGCAGGTGGTGGGCCATGTCCAGGGCCGACTCCTCCCGCCACCCGCTGCCCAGGATGATCGCCAGCAGTTCGGCGGAGGAGAGGGCGCCAGGGCCTGCTTCCCGCATGCGCTCCCGCGGCCGGATCTCCTCCGGCAGGCTCTTGATCGTCAGGTGATATTCGGGCACGGACACATCAGATCAACTCCAAATGACTTCAGCATCTCCCCCAGCCTGGCCAGGGGCAGCCCCACCACGTTGTAGAAGCAGCCTTCGATCCCGGCCACCAACAGCGCCCCGTAACCCTGGATGCCGTACCCGCCGGCTTTTCCCAGCGGCTCTCCGGTAGCCAGGTACCCATCGATCTCCCCCCGGCTGAGGCTACGGAACCGGACGCGTGTTGCCACCACGTCCTCCTGCCGCAGGCCCGCTGCCTCCAGGTGCAGAGCAACGCCGGTAAACACCAGGTGCTGGCGACCGCTCAGAAACTGCAGCATCTCCCGGGCTTCCGGAGTGCTCTTCGGTTTATCCAGGATCCGTCCGTCACACCAGACCACCGTGTCGGCGGCCAACACCAGGTCCTGGGGATACAGCCCGGCCACCGCCCGGGCCTTGCCGCCCGCCCGCCTCAGGGCAAGCTGCCGGGGCTCGGCGCCCTCTTCCGGCAGCTCCTCGACCAGGCTGGATACGGCCTTGAAAGAAACGCCCAGACGTTTCAGAAGTTCCGCCCGCCTCGGCGAAGCCGAAGCCAGGATAATCTCCCGCATAGGCAACCACCCTTTCCCGATGACTACCCGCTCTAATATCCCCCGCTTCTTGAAGCGTTAGGAAAAGAGCGGGTGCGTCCCTGGGCTTACGCCTTCGCGGGGTACCCGACCCAGAGGGTGCCCCGGTCGGCTCGGCGCAAGCCAAGTTTTCTTTACAAGCGCAGATAGATAATGAATGCCACGATAAACCCAAGGATGCTGACAGTATTTACCTTGAAAGTGAAACCAAACGTGAGGGTCAGGAAGTCCAGGTTCAGTGTCGTTGCTGGAAGACCGATGCCCGGCCCCTGATTGAGAAAGGCAAGGTGGTGGATACTGCTCAGGGCTTGTCCGATCAGGCCTCCGACGATCCCGCCCAGGATCAGCAGGATCACCAGCAGCCAGGCGCTCCGGTAGTGCTGCCCGTATCCCTTCATGTAAGGTAGCTCCTTCGTGCTTATTTGCTTTTAAGTCTAACATTTCGATATATGTCTGACAAGGACTCCTGGGGCATGCAATATGTGCAAGCCCTATCATATACTGTCAGTTCCAGCCAGTAGAACTAGCTAGGCACTAAAATGCAGTGTCGATCAAGACTGAACACTGCATTTTAATGCGAAAATAGATATCCACTAGTAGCTCCACCCCCAGCCTTTGACGAGCATCCTGAAAAGCTGATCACCTCCTATCCGGTACGGAATAAGAAGTGGCCCTCAAGAAAACCGCCAGCGAAAGTGAGGCTTCATGCTCCGGTGTTCCTTCCGTCATTTTACCATATTACCAGAATCCTGCTACCCCCCCCAGTCATTCATCTCCAGGTCAGGTCATCAGCCTGGTCAGCATTTCCACCAGGTGCACGGTGGGGATGAAGATCGGTTGGGCAAGGATGGTGCCGAGCAGGCGGGTGCACATCATCCAGTAGGTGAGGTTGATCATGTCCCGCTCATCGCGCTGGCCCTGCAGGGCCTGGTCGGTGATCACCGCCGTCACCGGGTCAATCATAAAATTGGACAGCACCGCGGCGATACCGTTGACGATGCCGGACAACAGGCTGGCGGTGGAGCGATAGGCAGGCAGCAGCGCCCCGGCGTAGAGGGCGGCCAGGACGCCATTCGTCCAGATGGAAACCACCAGGATATGCACCAGAAGCAGGATGAGGGGCAGCGGCCTGCTCCGCAAGATCAGGCAGACTAACGCCGCCAGTCCCTGGCGGCGCGGAGGGCAGCGGCGGGCTTTGCCAGGGCGAGGCCAGCGGGTGCCCGTTTTAATGGGCGCTACGCGGCGGCGCTGGCCGAAAGCGGTGGACAACTCCCGGGACAAGCGGGCAATCCGGGATGGGGAAATTAGAAGGAGCAGCAGTTGTGAGACAGAGCCTGTCCGCTCATAGACGAAGACCGCCCGGTTCATGAAAAAGATGAAGATGGGAGCGATCGCTGCGGCAGCAATAGTGCCGGCGGAAGACGCCAGAATGATCAGGCGGATACCCCCGAGTAGATACTGCAGGTTGGCCTGATGAGCGGCCTGTCCGGCATTGATCGCCTGCTCGACGATAGCGGACAGAAGAGGCGCCTGGACCATATTGGCCACTCCCGCCAAGAGGGCGATCAGTTGAAAAAGGGAAAGCGCCGTAATCAGCCGGCGGGTTTTCACTCCCGAGAGGCGCACCGCGTAGAAAAGGGTGTCAGTCAGGTGGATGACGGCAGTCAGCAGCGCCACCAGGTGGATGCGGTCCATCGCTAGCCTCCGAGTCCAACAAGTGTGAGTTCAGCATGTCTCTTCTCTTATATGCCTGTGCCACCTGTTCTGAGAACCGCAGCAAGCCAGATAAGAAGCCAGCAGGCGCGGCGCAGCCTTATAGCGGAAATGCGCCAAGGAGGGCGGGATCGGTATCGTGGCAGGCAAATATAATATTGACAATATATGTTTTTAATGGATATAATAGGAATAAAACAGGGGGGTAAGATAATGAGGCGGTTTTTGCTTGGCCTGGCTTTTGTTCTGGTGCTGCTGGGGACCACCATGGCCTATGCTGAAGGCATTACCATGATCGGCAAGAAGGTAGACGCGACCTATCCAGTCTTTATCAACGGACATGAACTGGCAAATGATTCCATCGTCATTGATGGTACCAGCTACATTCCGGTGCGCTCCGCGGCAGATACATTCGGGTTTACTGCGAGCTTCGTCAACAAAACGGTCATTCTCAGCCCTAAACTAGCCACTAACCCGCCGTTATCCGTTAAAGTGCATTTTACCACCATTGCTACCAAGGTAAATCCCGACAGCAAGTTCGACGCCAAGTATCTGGACGGCGAGTGGTACCTTGAATCCGGCGCTTTCGGTGTTTACGCAAACTGGGACGGCAGTCAGGAGACGGTCAACATTCCGGGGCGCAATGCCTTGGCCGTTGCAGCGTATCAAAACTATCAACCGGGCGTTGACGGCTTCTGGGATGGCGTAACCTACATCAAGGCATCTGCGCTCGGATTGCAGGCCACGCTCAACGGCAGCACCCTGGATATTGCTTCGTGAAGACAAGCAGAGCCGTCCTACCACATGGAAATATTCCCTAACGGGACGTTTCCGGGCGCCGTCGAAGGATCGTGATAGGTAGATACATCCAGGTCAACCGCTATGGGATATCCTCCGTAAGTCAGGCTGGTGTCCCCGGTAAATTGCCACGATCCGGCATAAGAAACTCCGGTATCTGCAGGGCTGAGAGCGGACACCGGCAGGCTGTCTCCGGTGTAGTGCGCCACCCAGAATGCGGCGCCCGGAAGCGCACTCCTGATCTGATCGGCGGTTTTTGTGTTGCAGTAAATCCCGACACCATACCCCTTGCCTTTAACCTCCCCGGCCCAGGTGGTGACATAGTTCATGTAATTGCCGGTCAACGGCTTCCCGGTTTCGATGTCCAGATAGATAGTGGTATTGCGGGAAAAGCCTGCGTCAACTGCCAGATTTACAGCCTCATCCGCATCTGCTAACCCGGTCGGGGTGTCCAGGTGCTCGCTGTCCGCCTGACGACCGACATAGACGGGCATCAGCCCCCATCCCTGGTTGACTAGAGTCTGTCTCTCATTCATGAAGCTGGCATCCGAGTGGTAGGCGGTCGGGCCGAGATAGAAACTGGTATAACAAAACGGCGAGCCATTCCACCATGCCTGCACCACATTATCGCCAGGATACGGGGAGGCATCGAAACCATAGTAAAGGGTACCGCTGGCCGGTTTGGCCAACAACTCTTTTTTGGCCGCCGGTTCCTGCAGCCACAGGTTGAGTTGCGTCCCCCCGGCTTCAGTTCCTGACGTATAGAAAACATCAGGACTGACTTGAGCCGACAGCCTGATCACATTGGGCTGGTACTGGCTGATCTTCACGCTGCTGACCCCTAGGGCGTTGACCTGCCGCTGCCAGGACTGCAGCGAGGAGTTGAGAGCAGAACCGGTAATATCAAAAGCAAGTTGCGTAGAAGAACCGGTTGATACGAAGCTGAGCGGTGCTGTTCCCGAGAGACTTACCGCCACGAAGTCCGAGATGGGTGTGGCCTGAACCTGGTAGATCTGCGGCGGCAGCGTGATCAGCAGTTCTCCTGGCCCGCCCTGCGTTACACGGTAGGTCAGAGGCGCAGGCAGCGCCACGAATGAGATTTCTACCTGTGCAGTTCCGGACGCTGTCACCGATGTTGCAGTTCCAGGCGCCGACCCAGATGTTGTAATTCCGGTTGTTGCCCCAGATGTTACAATTCCTGGCGCCGCCACCGGAAAAGTGGTGATGATCTTGTCCAGTCCGCCTGCAGGGGCATCGATCTCCGATGGGTTCTGGACGGCAGTGATTCCCGGTACGGTCACCAGCAGGCGCTGCGGGTTGGTTTCTTCTTGATATTGGTAGGCGCCCTGCGCTCCGGTAATATCCACCGTGGTTCCCGTGCTATCCTGCTTGACCTGTACATCGAGCGTCGCCTGATTGACACCGCTCTGCCCCGTCCCCCCCGGATTTGCCGGGGTCGATGGCGTCGACGGAGAAGATGGACTCGCTGGAGGCGATTGACTTGAGGGTGGCGCCGCCTGGTAGATCTGAACATACTGGCCGGTGATCCAGCCTACCCCACCCTGATAGTAGATCTGGTACCAATTATCGCTGCTTTCGGCCTTTGCCTGAAGGATGTCCCCTTTTTGCGCATGCCCGATTATCGGGTTATTCGTACCGGGTCCCGAGCGTATATTAACCATATCTTCTGTAACCTGTAGTTGAGTGGTCGCCGGTGTGAGCGACGGGAGCGCCAGCGCCTTGTTGATCATCACCACCGCTTCGGCACGGTCGATCACCTTCTTTGGACAGAAAGTGTTGCCGGGGTAGCCGGTCATGACCCCTTTAGCGAGCAGCCCAGCTATAGAGGGTTTGGCCCAGTTATCGATCTGGTTGGCATCGAAAAAATTAAGGTTTTCTCCCCCGTTCAGGTTCAACAGCTTGGCCATCATGCTGGCGGCCTCCTGGCGGTTGACCGCCTGTTGCGGCCGGAAAGTCCCATCCGGGTAACCGCTCACAAAACCTGCCGCCAGGGCGGACTGGACATCTTTAGCAAACCAGTCCTTGCTGCGCACATCCTTGAAGGAGTTTTTACCCTGCCCCGCCGCCACTTGAAAGGCACTGTCCACCATGGCGACGAACTCGGCCCGGGTCACTCCGCCATTCGGTCTGAAGCTGCCATCGGGATAGCCCTTCACATAGCCTGTGGAGAGGGCCTTCTCGATCTCCGGGGCAGCCCAGTTGCCTTTTATGTCTTTCAAGCCGTTGGCGTAGGCAATGCTGCAGATCAGCAAGCTCAACCATAATAAAACAGAAAGGGCCGCCAGCATCTTCCCCACCGGAAAACCCCGGCCAACCCGTCTCTGTGAATAATTTGGCATGAAAATCACCTTTGGAAATTTTTCTATTTTTAGCCTAATGGTTACTTCGACACCGAATGACAATCTCCTTCATCAGGCGACCCTCTTCTTGAAATTGAGAATGGCGATGGTCAGGAAGATGACCGAGAAGACCAGCAGCTCAGACGGTCCCTGCTCATCTGTACAAACTCTTTCTTGATAATGGCTAAAGTCCTGTTCATCCAGTCACCTTCTCTCTGCTTTTCCTGGCCAGAGCGATGAAGACGTCCTCCAGGCTGGGGGTGATCGGTTTTGGTTCGGCTCCGGTGAAAGCCCGCAGGGCGGCCAGGTCCGCTTCCTGTTTCAGGATCACGTGCAGCAACACCCCGTGCGGGCTGCACTCCCTGACATAGGGCTGGCTCGCGATGCCGTCGACCCTGGCCATGGCGTCCGGCAGTTCCAGTTCCACCAGGAATCCTCCCGGGGAGGTGGCCTTGAGGTGGTCGGGGGAGTCCAGGGCCAGCAACCGGCCCCCGGAGAAGAAGGCGATCCGGCCGCAGCGTTCGGCCTCGTCCATGAAGTGGGTGGCCACGATGACGGTGACCCCCTCGCTGGCCAGGTTCTGAATGATGTTGAAAAAGGTCTGGCGCCCGGTGGGGCTGACCCCGCTGGTCGGCTCATCCAGAAAGACGATGGACGGGCGGCTGATGATGGCGCACCCCAGGGCGAGCCGCTGCCTCCCGCCGCTGCTGAGATTGGCGACGATGGCGTGCTCCTGGCCGGCCAAGCCGGCCATATCGATCATTTCTGCGATGCGGCGGCCTCTCTCCCTGGGCGGCAGCCCGTAGATGCCGGCATAGAAAGTCAGGTTCTCCTGGACGGTGAGGTCGTTATAGAGGCTGAACTTCTGGGACATGTAGCCGAGGCGCCTCTTGATCTGCTCGCTCTCTCTAGCCACGTCGAAGCCCAGCACCCGCCCGCTGCCGGAGGTCGGCTCCAGGATGCCGCAGAGCATCCGGATAACAGTGGTCTTGCCCGCCCCGTTCGGTCCCAGGAACCCGCACACCTCTCCCTTGCTGATCTGCATGGTGACCCGGTCGACGGCCGTGAAGCCGCCGAAGACTCTGGTCAGGTCGCGGGTCTCCACCGTAATCTCCGCAGGCATCAGACCGCGCCCGTTCATACGGGCGCCCGTCTTTCAGCCAGGGAGACGAAGACGTCCTCCATGGAAGGAGGGACTTCCCGGACGGAGGCGCCGGCGATGCCCCTGCCAGACAGGCGCCCGGTGATGGCCTGCCTGGCGGCCTCGACATCGGTTGCCATCACGTGGTATTTATCCCCGTAGAGTGAGGCCTCCAGAACGCCGGGCAGGTGGTCAAACAGGCCGGGCTCCTTGGATCCGGCGCTGACTTCCAGGATGTGGTAGGGGAAGCTGCGCTTCAGGGCGAGGGGGGAGTCCACCACAGCCACTTGGCCGCTGTTCATGAAGGCCACCACGCCGCAGAGTTCCGCCTCGTCCATGTACGGCGTGGAGATCAGGATCGTCCGGCCCTCCCGGTTCAGCCGGTAGAGGATCAGCCAGAAGTCCTTGCGGGACTCCGGGTCGATCCCGTAGGTGGGTTCATCCAGGATCAGGATGTTGGGACGGGTGATCAGGGCGCAGGTGAGGGCGAGCTTCTGCTTCATGCCCCCGGACAGGTCGTCGGCAAAGCGGTGCACAAAGGGGGCGAGCTTGGTGATGGCGAACACCTCGTCGGCGCGCTCTTTGATGGTCTTCCTTGACAGGTGGTACATGGAGCCGAAGAAATCGATATTCTCCTGGACGGTGAGGTCTCCATAGAGGCTGAAGCGTTGCGGCATGTAGCCCAGTTTTTCCGAGGCCTGGCCGGTCTGTTGCTGACCGCCGATGAAGACCTGGCCGCGGTCGGGTTTGATCAGTCCGCAGACGATCCGCATCAGGGTGGTCTTGCCGGCGCCGTCCGGCCCCACCAGGCCGAAGATCTCCCCCTCCCCGACGTGGAGATTGACGTCGTTTAAGGCGGTGTTGCTTTCAAAGGCCTTGGTGATCCCTTCAATACGAATAAGTGATGGGTGATGAGTGATGAGTGATGAGTGATTACTCATTGAACGTCATGCCTCCTTTCGAAACTGGGGGCCTGCCATCACTTTCGTCATGTTCAACAGCCCACCGAAATGCTGTTCGTCTTCACGCTCATTACTCATTACCCATTACTCATTACTTCGTTAATTGAAGGTGACGTCTGCGGGCATCCCGGGTTTCAGGACGCCGCCCTGGTTATCGATCCTGATCTTGACCCCGAAGACCACGTTCGCCCGCTCTTCCTCGGTCTGGATGGTCTTGAGGGTGAACTCGCCCTGGGAGTTGATCTCCTCCACCGTTCCGGTGAAGGCCTTGGGCAGGCCGCTGACCGTGAAGTGTACTTGCTGGCCGAGCTTGATGACGGGCAACTGGTCGGTGGGGATGTAGACCCTGATCCAGAGGTCGTCCAGGTTCACCACGGTGACGATCGGCGCCCCCATCTGCACGAATTCCCCCTGCTCGTAGTTCTTGGTGAGCACGGTGCCGTTAATCGGGGAGACGACGTTCAGGTCGTTTAGAACCGCCTGGGCGGACTGAAGCACCGCCTGGCTCTGCTTAACCTCATCCCGGGCAGCGGCGATGGCGTTGGGCCGGTTGCCCGCCTGCAGCAGGCTGAGCGCCGCCTGGGCGGAATCGAGTTGGCCCTTGTCCACCTCGACAGCCGTCTGGTACTGGTCGAGCACCTCCTTGGAGATAGCGCCCGACTGGTACAGTTGTTGATTCCTGGCCAGGTCATCCACTGCCTTGTTGTAGTTGGCCTGGGCGATGTTGACGCTGGCCTGGCCCTCGGCGATCTCCTGAGCCCTGGCTCCCGAAACCAGATCATCCAACTGAGCCTGTGCCGTGGTCACAGCAAGGGCGTCCTGGTCCCGCTGGGCGACCAGGTCGTTGCGGGAGAGCACGGCCACCACCTGGCCCTGCTTCACCGTGTCTCCCTCATCGACGGTGAGAATCTGGATGGTACCCGAGTTCTTGGCGCCCAGGTCGACGTCGGTGCCCTCGATGGTGCCGGTGGCCTGGATGACCCCGGTCTTTCCGGCGTAATAGGCTTGCCAGATCCACCAGCCGCCGCCTGCCACCAGCAGCAAGACAATGACGATGATTACCGGCCTTCTCGACTTCACTTTCGTCCTCCTCTCATATCAGAAGTCAGAGGCAAGAGGTCAGAAAAAGATTTAAAAGCACCCCCGGCACTAATGGAAAGCTTTACCACAGATGACTACCCGCTCTAATGCCCCCGCTTCTCCTCCGCATCCGGGCTTACAGCCCGGCCTGAAGAATGCGGAGTACATGAAGCGGTGGGCGCCCGTATCCGGGCTAACGCCCGGCCTGAACGCCGGC
>JBEKFU010000011.1:0-29856 GCA_050013155.1 Thermacetogeniaceae bacterium
ACCGCCAAAGGAGTCTCCCGCTTCTATAAGCGGGAGATGAATTTGGCAAAAGCTTTTAGTCTCCGAATTCAGTGGGGGTGCAGACCCCCACTGAATCCCCGAGCGAAGCGAGTTGCTTCATGCGAAGAAGGGGCTGGGGCTATGCGCCTATACTTCTGGCGCTGGCCTGGATTACATTCTTTTTTAGTCCTTAGATGCAATTGGCCCCGCAGACTTGCAATACCTGCGGGGCATTTTTTATGGGAGGTGATCGCGGTGATTGACGAAAAAGATATTTTCCTCACTACCGTTGCTACCATGTTGCTAAAAGATGGATGCCATTCCGTGAAAGCAGTCGCTGAACGGCTGGGAGATGATCCCATTACTATAGAGAAAACCTACGCCCACGTTTTGACAAGTATGCGCCAGGAAATATGGGAACATATGTACGATGTTACCTAATTGTTACCTATAATTTTTGAATCCCTTGTACCATAAGGGTTCTAGAGCCTAAAAATACTTGTACACCAAGTAGGATGTTTTTTTAAAAAATCAGGAATACCAAGGCCGGGCGGGAACACACAATAATTTGAGCAGTTGTCTACTGCTGGACAACTGCTCGAGGAAGAAATATGTCAACGCAGATCACTAAAATCGTTTATAAACAGCACCATCATTTCGTGGACCTATTGCTAAGATTTGGATAACATTATCCTGCACATCGTAGATGATCCGATATTCACCAATATCTACCCGCCGATATCTGGCCCCTTTTAATAACTCGGAATCATTAGGGTAAGGATCACGGAGCAGGGAAAGCATCTTTATTGCTACCTGCTTGCACTGCTTGCTTTCAAGGCTTTCCAAGAATTTAAAAGCCTTATTGGTCAAGTCCAGTACATAACTCTTAGGCATCTAGCCTCTCCTTTAAAACATTGGCGGTTTTCTCCGAACCCAAAAAACCGCTTGCGATACCGGCTTCCGCCCGGGCAATCCAGTACGCATCTTCCATAGCCTGCAGTTGCTCGAACCGCTCGAATGAAATCATTACGACGCTTGGCTTTCCAGACTTATTTATAACGACAGGAGCAACGCGAGCGGCATCGATGATCTGCCCGAATTTTTGCTTAGCATCACTTGCAGAAACAGTGACACTCATGATTTCAACCCCTTTCTACTTGAATTGTCTACTTTATCTATTGTGTCCGATTTGTCTATATTTTATCATGCCTCATTAGGGAAATCAATTCCTATATTGCCCCGGCAACAGGAGTGGTAAGGCCACGGTTACTCTTTGTCTGGCACGTACTCTACAATGTCTCACCGGCCCCCGATCACAACCGGGATGGAAAGCGCTATTGTTGCGGTGACGGAAAATACATGGCGCCCGCGAAGATATCGGTGAAGTTCCTGCAGGCGCTCAGTTCCACGTACTCCACCGTACCGGCGATCAGCCCCGCCCGCCTGTACTCGCTGCGCGACAGCAGCGCCATCTTGGCGCCTGAGCCGGCGGCATTGCCGATCGGCCTGATCTTTCCCTCCAGCGTCTGGGGGATCAGGCCGATGGCGCAGGCGCTGTGAGGGTCCAGGTAGTTGCCGAAGGCGCCTGCCAGCAGCACCTCGCTGATATCGTCGAGGGAGGCGCCGAGTTGTTCCAGCAGGACCTGGATCCCGGCGGCGATCGCTCCCTTCGCCAACTGCACCTCCCGGATGTCTTTCTGAGTGATGAGGATCGGCCTGCCGTGCGCCGTTTCGGACTCGTTGGCCAGCAGCAGGGCGTTGGCGCCCTCGTGTACGATGATGCGGTCCTTGTGCCTGGCAGCCTGAACTCCTGACATATCAGGCGGCAGGAGTCTTCCCCTATGGTCGATGACGCCCTGCTCCAGGAGGCTGGCAACCGCGTCGAGCAATCCGGAGCCGCAGATCCCTTCAGGCCTCCCGGCGCCAACGACGGAATAGCCGATCCCGTCACCGAACTGCACGTGGTCGATGGCGCCGATCGTTCCCCTCATGCCGCAACTGATCTGCGATCCCTCGAATGCCGGGCCGGCCGCGGCGGAGCAGGCGACCAGCCGGTCTCTCGACCCCAGCACGATCTCTCCGTTCGTCCCGATGTCGATCGCCAGCTTGATGCTCTCGCTCCAGTCCAGATCCGTGGCCAGGATCACGCCGACGGTATCCGCTCCCACGAAACCTGCGATGTTTGGCAGCACGTAGACTCTTCCCGCGGCGTTGATAGCGATCCCCGTCTCCTGCGCCGGCGCCGATAGCGGCTCAGCGATCACGGGCACATACGGCGCCAGGGCCAGGTGTTTCGGGCTGATCCCGAGAAACAGGTGGTGCATGGTCGTATTTCCGACTACGGAAACAGCATAGACCTGTTCCCGGGCCGCTCCCACCTTTTCCACGGCCTCTCCGATCAGCAGGTTGAGTTGCTCGACGATGGCGTCCCGCAATATTTCCAGGCCGTGTTCCTTCTGAGCCGCAAAGGCGTTCCTGGTGATCACGTCGGCGCCGTACCTGATCTGCGGGTTGAGCGCCGAAACGACCCCCAGCTCCCTGCCCGAACCGAGGTCCATCAGGTAGCCGACCACGGTCGTGGTCCCGATGTCAAAGGCGATTCCCAGCATGTCAGTTGACGTGTCAGCTTTGGCGAGGCCGGTCAGCGCCCTCCCGTCAGTCACCGCAGTGAGACGGAAATTTGCCTGGCGGAGCAACTGTGGCAGGTTCCTGAGCAGCGCCAGGGGCGCCGGCGCCTCCTTTGCCAGCAGTCCCTCCTGGGTGAGGGCCTCCTTCAGGCGCTCCCAGTCGGGGCGCTGGTCTTGCAGGGAAGGGGGATCCAGTTCGACGAGGGTTTTGTGAAGGTGCGGGTCGAGCTTGACGTCCCTGTCCAGCCCGGCTACCAAGATCTGATGTTCCGGTGTTTTCGTAAAAGGGAGGTCCACCGTGATGTCCTGGCGGATCTCCGTCACGCAGGCCAGGCGGAAGCCCTGCGCCAACTCTTCGGCTTCCAGGTGCTCCTGCTCGACGCCGGTGGGCGCGGCCGCCCCGCTGTTAATCCGCACCCGGCACTTCCCGCACTTTCCTTTGCCACCGCAGGGAAAGTCGAAATCGAACCTGGCGAGATAGATGGCGTCTTTGACAGTTGTGCCGGGCAAGATGTAGATGTCACGCCCGGTGGGTTGGAAGGTTACCAAAAAGCGCTGTAAAGCTCCTGGCTTCAGACTTGGGGACATAAGGCGAAACCTTCTTTCTTAAATTGTTGATGTCCAGAACACATGTACTGATATTAACATAACACCGAAGAAGTCTCCCGCTTCTACAAGCGGGAGATGAATACGGCAGCTTAGCTTGTATTCTAATTCAGTGGGGGTGCAGACCCCCACTGAATCCCCGAGCGAAGCGAGTTGCTTGGACCGCCGCGTCCTTCTGCTCCATTTTTTCATCACAGATGACTACCCGCTCTAATACCCCCGCTTCTCCAAAGCGGTGGGCGCCCGTATCCGGGCTAACGCCCGGCCTGAGAGAAAACGGGCACACAGGTAAGAGCGGCTACGTCACTGTATTAACAAGTTCTAAGCTTCAGTGGGGGATTGCCTTCCCCCCACTGAAGCTTAGAACTTGTTGAACCCCTAGTGGCATTCTTATAAATATGTATATACATCATCTGATCACTGATTTATCTTATCACTGATTTTTTGTCATGTACAAATATTTTGTGTGACGGGGGGCGTGACCAAAAAGGGAGCATGGCAGGATGAAAAGGACGAATATCCAGCAAGCCTCAAGAGTGGCCCTGCGGGGCATATTTTCTTGTCTGGCACCATATGGCAATTTCCGACATATCATATATCAGGTAAATAATGGTATATTGGAGGTGTTCTGGTGAAAGAGATAAAAGTTGGAGAGATAGTGACGCGAAGATCCTATGGTGGGGATATCTTCTTCCGGGTCGACGCCATCGGAAGCCGTCAGGGGAGCACCCACGACTTCCGGGTCGACGCCATCGAACACTATCAGGAGAGCGCCCACGCCATACTGCGCGGCATCTCCTACCGCCTCTGCGCCGATGCCCCCCTGTTAGACCTGGAGAAGAAGAACCCGGTTGAGATAAATGCGTACCGCAATGAGAACAGCAAGCAGAACAGCCGGATGGTCATGCAGGCCATGAAGCGCCAGGGGAGGGACTACCAGCCCCGCTTGCAATGCTCCAGAAAGGATCTCCGCAATGGTAATTTTTTTGAGTTGCCCGGTAAGGTACTGCACCTTGACGGAGACGAGGAGTTCCGGTCCGTATGCCAGCAGCGCTACATGCAGATGGGAGTGCCCTGCCAGGTAATACATGTGCGTGAAGACAAACAGGCGGATGTGGTCGCGGACTATCTGCGGGAGTACCGGCCCGACATCCTGGTCCTGACCGGGCATGATGCCCTGATCAAAGGCGCCCGGGATATTTTCGAGATGAAGAACTACCGCCACTCCCAGTACTATGTGGATGCGGTCTGTAGGGCGCGGGAATACGAACCCGACCTGGACGATCTGATCATCATCGCCGGCGGCTGCTATTCCTATTTCGAGGCCCTGATCGAGGCAGGGGCGAATTTTGCCAGCGCTCCGAAGCGCGTGCGGATCCGCGACGTGGACCCATTGCTGGTCGCCCAGAACATCGCCTTTACCTCGATTTACGAGAAGATCTCACTGCCTCAATTCCTTGGGGAGCTCAGTCCGGGGGGGATGGGGGGTGTCCAGACCTGGGGCAAGCTCCGCCTTGGCCACCCCCGCATCCGGTACGCTCATGGAAAGAAAAAGATTCAGCCATAAGGTATTGCCTGTTCCACCACCTCACCACGCCCGGATGGTATCCGCCTACCCGAAGGGCGCTTGAGAACACACAATTGTGCCATGACGTACACCCTCCTGGCTTCATCGGGGCTCAAGAAAATGTCTCCCCTCATGGGGGACATTTTTTCAGGCCGCTTACAGGGTGACAATATCACAGTCCGGCGACAACTTAAAAACAGCAATTGACTGGAGGATATTAAAATGGTACAATAGCATAATGAGCGCCCGTATGAGTGTTTACAGCAAATCATTGATATAAAGAAGGTGAGGTTCATGGCTACTAAACAGGTGCTTGCAGGTATCAAGCAAGACATCGAGACCTTTGTGGGCAACCGTGTCAGGCTCAGGTCATTTAAAGGGCGAAACAAGGTTGTGGAAAAAGAAGGGGTCCTGGAGTGCACCTACCCCAACATTTTTATCATCAAGCTGGAAGAGAAGAGACTGCTGCGCCGTATCTCCTTCAGCTATACCGATGTATTGACCGAGAGCGTGGAACTGACCGTGTGCCATGAGGGTGGAGATATCAAGATCGCTGCGGCACGCGGGTAATTCGAAATCCGGCCTTGAACGACTGAAACCGACGGCCAACAACAGAGAAACCCTTCATTATGAAGGGTTTCTCTCGTTTAAAGTCACCCACCAACAGCCTTCCTGCATATATTATCCAATGCAACGAGGAGGGATGCCGGATGGCTTTAACCAGCATCAAAGAGCAGCTTCAGCGGACGCTTGCTTATGAGAGGGCGATCCTGCAATTTTACGGGGAACTCGGCGAGAGGCTGGCAGATAGCGACATGGGCCAGGTCTGCAGGGCGGCTGAGGCGGCCGCGCAGGACCGTGTCAATCAGCTTTCCGACTGGTTGGACTGCCGGGTTTGAGGCGACAAGAGATGAACCTGCAGTTCGCAGGATCAGAAATTTTGCCATTTTAGTGTAGGGTAGGGCGCCCACCACCAACTACTATCTAGCACCAACCAACCCCATCACCGAATATACTACATTATTACAAAGCTTTTGGGGGGAGGACCAATGAAGAACATGTTCAGGTCCCTGGAAGTGGCCGAGAACCACTTCGCAGGGCTGCCCAACGTTATTGGCATGGGCATTGGCTATAAGAAACGTGGCCGGCAGTATACGGACGAGCCGGCCGTTATTTTTTTCGTGGATAAGAAGGTGCCGGTCGAGGCGCTGGGAATTGACGATATCATCCCGAGGCGGATCGCCGGTAAGCCCACGGACGTCATCGAGGTGGGGGAGATCCGGTTGCTGGGGCGGACCGAGAAGCGCCGGCCAGCGGTTCCGGGGGTGAGCATCGCCCACTACAAGGTGACTGCCGGTACATTCGGGGCGGTGGTCAAGGACCGGAAGACCGATGAACTGCTGATCCTGTCCAACAACCACGTGCTGGCCAACGCCACCGACGGGCACGACGGCAAGTCCAGGATCGGCGACCCGGTGTACCAGCCGGGCAGCTATGACGGGGGCACCGGCGACGACATGATCGGAAACCTGGTGCGGTTCGTCCCCTTCTCCCGTTACAACAGGGACGTCGACTGCAAGCTGGCGTCCATGGGGATCAGGGCGGCCAATGCGATGATCAAGACGGTGCGCCCCCACTACAACCTGCGCCTGGAGAGCCTGGGGTCTACCAACCTGGTGGACTGCGCCCTCGCCAGGCCGGTGAAGCCCGAACTGATCGGCACAGAGATCCTGGAGATCGGCCGGGTCAACGGTATCGGAGAGATTGCTCCGGGCGCCCAGGTCAAGAAGAGCGGGCGCACCTCCGGCATCACCACAGGCACGGTAAAGGCGGTCAAGGTCTCCCTGAACGTGAATATGGGCCACGGCAATGACGTCGTGCGCTTCAACGACCAGGTGATGGCGGAGTTGAAATCGCTACCGGGGGACAGCGGCGCCCTGATTCTGGATAAGAGCAACCGGGCAGTCGGGCTACTGTTTGCCGGATCCAACGAATATACCGTCTTCAACCCGATTCAGACGGTATGCGATCATCTGGGTGTTGATATAGTGTGAGGGTGAAGCAGCGGGACCTTGGCTTGGCTTTAGGCGGTGGGTCAATGCTGGGAGTATCCCACATCGGCGTGCTGGAGATCCTGGAGGAGAATGGCATCAGGCCGGGCATTGTCACCGGCACCAGCGCCGGGGGGTTTGTGGCGGCCCTGTATGCAGCCGGCGTCAGCCCCGCCAGGATGCGGAAGATGGCTCTGGAGATGAAGCGTGAGGACCTCTTCGAGAGCAACTTCAGAGCCGGCACCTTCCTGCTGATGTTGTTCCGGTTTTTCGGCGACATGATGCAGTTCATGACCGTGCTGCCCAGGGGCATCCTGAACGGGGCTCGCATCCGGGACTACGTTGACCGTTGCACCGGAAATAAGAGCATCGCCCAGGCGCCACTGCCGCTGGGTTTGGTGGCGGTGGACCTGAACAGTGGGAACCGGGTGGTGTTCACCAACCGCCTGCCGGTGGAGGCGGCTCCAGGCACCATATTTGTCCGGGAGGCCTCGCTCGGCCTGGCCGTCCAGGCCAGCTCCGCCATCCCCGGGGTCTTCGAGCCGGTACCCTTCAAGGGGATGCTGTTGGTGGACGGGGGTGTGGCGGAAGCGGTGCCGGTACCGCTGGCGCGCCAACTGGGGGCACGGGCGGTCACCGCCGTCAACCTGATCGAGAGGGACAATGTCACCGAACCTCAGGGTATCATCCAGGTGATCCTGCGCAGCGCCGGTGTGATGACCCAGCAGGTGGCCCAGTATGACCTGGCCACCGCCGAACTGGTGATCCATCCGCCGGTGATGCAAGCTGATCTGGGTGATTTTTCTCACGCCATGGAATTGATCGAGGGCGGACGCAGGGCGATGCTGGAGGCGTTGCCCTCCCTTCACGACCTGGTGAGATAATAAGTCAGAAAAAAGATTTAAAAGCAGCCAGCCTCTAATGGTAACGCCCGATGCTTTGTGGGGATGACCTGAATAGTTAACATTTTGCAAAAAATAGAAAACGGCAGGGCTGCAGCAGGCCATTGCCGGGGGAGGTAATAACATGTCGGATGAGCAGGCTTTGGGTATATCGGATATTTTGTTCAAGCCGGTGTTGATGAGGCTGATTGAAGGCCTCCAGCAGAAGTCCGTGGAGGGGGTATCCCGGAACGGGGACGTCCGGGTCTTGATCACCGGTAACGTCAGCGTTGCCAGGGTGGCCATCGGCTCTAAGCTGACCCAGGACGTGTCCGCCCTGGAGCAGCAGGTGGCTGAGGCGACAAACGACGCCTTCATGAAGGCGCGGGATGTGGTCCGGGTGGAGGTCAAGAGGGTGCTGGGGAACATCCCCTGGATCGACGACCTGTTCAACCTGGAAGTGTGAGGCGAGAAGCTCCTCGAGGTTCGAGATTCGGAGCGCCGCTCCCGGGCGGACAAAAAATGAGAGACGGCAGTCACCTGTCATCATCCACCGAATACAATAATGGGGAGTGTATTTTGCCGTAAGCCCGGATGCGCCTGTGCTCCGCATTCTTCAGGCCGGGCGCAGCCCGGATGCGCCTGTGCTCCGCATTCTTCAGGCCGGGCGCAGCCCGGATGCGGAGGAGGAGGAGGAAAGCACGCCGGCACACAGGTGGAACGTTGCAACAAAAAAAATTGTGAGGGGGTATCAGTTTGGCGCAGGAACAGGGAGCCGAGCAGGATGGCCAGGGTCTGAGCTTGAACATGCTGCTGGCAAACACGCTGGCCAGCCTGGAACAGAAGCGGGTGGACTTCCCCAGCCTCATCGCCGTTCTGTCGCTGTTCAATCTTTTCAGCGTGCTGAACAATCCCATCCAGGGACAGATTCCCAAGGCGGGGCCGGCGGGGTTGGGCGGGGCCGATCTGATGGGCATGCTCACCAGCATGCTTGGCGGGGGAGGGGGCTCTCCCGGGACGGATATGCTGGGCGGCCTTGGTAGCCTTCTGCAGAAGCAGGGCAAGAACCTGAATCCGCAGATGTTGATGGCTCTCCTGTCTTTGTTGAGCGAGGTCAAATCGAGCGCCGCCCCGCAGCCAGAGGGTACCCGGTACCCGACAGGGGCAGTCGAGAGCGTCCAGCCGGCGCCTCCGGAGAGGCGAACCGGCCGGGGATTGCTTTAGCGAGGAGCCGCGCAAAAGGTTTGCGGGCTATGAGGCTTCGCCTCATGGTCCCGTGCGCCGCATTCCCTGTGTGCAGCCGTGCTTTGAGCCTGAGGCGCAGCCTTAGAGGCTGCGTTCAGGCCGGGCGTAAGCCCGGATGCGGTGGAAAGCCGCCTGCAGACAGGTCCCGGGGGAGGAATGAGCTTTGGGCAAAGCCGGTAACGATGATCGGGGTTCTCTGTACCGTGAACTGCAATATGGGGATGCCTATGACCGCGGGCATGCCGATGGACACGCGGACGGCTTTGCCAAGGCGTTGAAGTTTGGGGCGGCGAGAGGCTTCGAGGGCGGCCTCGATCAGGGCCGGCGACAGGGTTACCAGGAGGGCTACGAAGTGGGTTACCAGGAAGGCAAGAAGGATGCGGAGGACCTCTTCAACCAGGGTTGGGAGCAGGGGTACCTCAAGGGGTATGACGTTGGCTTCGGGATCGGTTTCAAGGAGGGCCAGGAGCATGACGGCGGGGAGTCGCCCAGGAAGCTCGAAGGATCAGGCCAGGCCTAGCGATTGACATTGGCTGCTGCCGCCGGTAGCAGCTTTTTTTAGTGCCCGCATATTATGGATAGCAACTTCGATCAATATGGTTGGGGATGGTTTGCTGCAATTTTAGTGCCCTCATAAAATGGATAGCAACCCAGCCCCTGGGAGGCTGTCTTCCTCAATTTGGCATCGCCCCCGCCCCTACACAATACAATCCCATGCTACATATGATATTATAGATCACTCTTGCCTACAGCAAGGAGGGAACATGATGAAATGTGAGTTGCTCAAGGTCCAGCAGGTCATTGGCGAGACGATCATGCAGTCAACGATCAGCGAGACCCTACGCGTACCGGAAAGTAAACCGGGTGTAGAGCAGATCGTTTCCGTCGATGGTTTTGTCAGAATCAGGCGCATCGAGGTCATCGAAGACAAGATTATCGTGCATGGCAGGCTGCATGTCGGAGTTGTTTACGTGGGGTTGCTTGATTCAAAGCCAATCCACTACACGCACGAGAGGATCGAATTCACCCAGTTTGCGGAAGTCCTTGGTTGCATGCCCGGAATGGTGGCTCGAGTTGACGCCAGGATATTGGACCTCCAGGCACAATGCGATTCGCCACATCATCATATTGCGCCGGACATGTATGAAATTATCTCATTGATAGAGATAAACGCCAGGGTAACCCAGGTGCAGGAGATCAACGTGCTGGTCGAGCCCGATCCCGGTGTTTCGGCCACGACGCAGCGTGTCCGGGTAGAAGAGATCATCACTACAGGGCAGTTGGAGGATATCATTCAGGCAAGCTTCATGGTGCCCGATGAGAAACCTGGCATTGAACGGATATTGGACGTGGGCGCCGAGGTATTCGTAGTAGAGACCAAGATTGTTGACGGCCAGGCAATAATCGAGGCTGACGCCCATCTGCAGTTCATGTACGTCGGTCTTACCGACAAGGGCAACCAGCCGGTGCACCATATGCACCACAGGTACCACTTCACCGAGTTCGTGCCCCTTCCGGACCTGACCGCCAAGCACAGGCACCTGCACGTCAGGGACCTGCGTGTCAATGTTCTAGACCTGATCGAGTACCTGTCGTTCGATACCCGTGGACCGGACACCGCCAGGGTAGAACTGGTCATGTCGTTCAACGTCATCGTCACTAAAACCAGGGATATCGATATTGTCACCGCCATCACCGACGAGACCGCTCCCAATTACCAGGTGCAGACCCTTACCCTGGAGCAGGTAGTCGGCGAGGCTCACACCCAGGCGCTGGTGACGGATGAGATCCGCGTCCCCGAAAATGAACCTGGCGCCCAGGAACTGCTTGATCTCAAGATTATCAGGATTCACGTGCCGCGGGAGGAGATCGTGCTCCTCAATGACAAGGTTGTCGTGGGCGGTGTCATTCATCTGAAAGCAATCTATGTCGCCTTGCTAGACAGCCAGCCGGTGCATGCCGTGGAGGCATGGGTCAAGTTCCGTAGTTTTATCGCCATTCCGGGGACGTTGCCGGAAATGGTCGGCCATGTCAACGCCATTCTGGAGCACGCCACAGGGCATGTCCATGCGCCTGACTTTATCAAGGTCGAGCTCATTCTGCAACTGATAGGCCGGGTCGTGGTGACCAGCCAGATCGACACAGTACTGTGCCCTACTGCGCCGATTGCCCCTCCAACCGCGCCTCCGCCTACAGCGCCGTGCCCGAAGGGTACCATCAGGACTACTGTCACTATCCAGCCGGGTGATACGATCTTCAAGTACGCCATCCAGTACCACGTCAGCATGGACCGGATCATTGCCGCCAACCCGGGCGTCGACCCGAATAACCTCGTCGTTGGCAGCACGCTGAACATCCCGTGTGATCCATAGAGGCCAGCGACCAGGATTGCTCTATGGCTACGGATATTTCTGAAAGAAAAACTGGGCGCTGCGGCATCCGGGCACCCGGGGCCCAAGTCCAGTTAAGCCTCAGTGCGTAAGTAACTACCATATTTAAGGAGGTAAAGCAATGAGTCCTCACAACCCGAGTCAGGAGTACGAGATGGTAACTAACCCGGTTACAATTACCACAACCGGAATGACAGTTCCTTATTACACGCTGACCGTTCCCCAGATCGTCGGGGAGGTCAACGCCCAGACCGAAGTCGACTATACCCTGCACTTTCACCGGGGAGTGCTCAGGGTGGAGTCGATCGATGCGCATCCCATAGAAGTGCATTGGGACATCATCGATGGCAAGGTGATGTTTCATGGCAAGCTGCGCACGGAGATCCTCTACGTCACCGGGGAGCACTACGTCAGGGACCGGCGGGACGAGATCGTCTCCTATGCCAACTATGGTGTTATTGCAGCAGCGAAGGCCGGACAGAACGTCAATGTCTACGTCAAGGTCCGCGGCGTGAATTGGGATATCGATCAGCACGCCCGCGTGGATATGCACATCCTGCTCGATGTGTTTATCACCGTCACCCAGTCGGTTATCCTCAACGTACCGCTTTTCTCCAGCGTCAGCGGCACGGTGATGCTGAACGGGGTGGCCCAGGCCAACGCCATCGTCGCCCTCTATAATTCCAGCGGGGTGCTGGTCACCTATACCTTCACCACCTCCAGCGGCAGTTACCTGCTCGAAGACATACCGCCGGGCACCTACGCGATAGTGGCCGCCGTCACCGGCAACTACGAGTCCAGGTCGATCACGCTCACTGCCAATGTACCGGTCACGGCCAACTTCTTCCAGTCTCCGACCACCACCTGCACGAATATCCTGTCCTCCAGCACCTGCGCCTTCATCACCGGCCTGCTGGGCGTGGTGTAGCACCTCGAGGTTCGAGGTTCGAAGGGGCTTCTTTCAAGAAAGGCCAATGTCCAAAGTGCTTTTCCCCTGTTTATGGCGCCACAAGGCGCCGGGCAGGGGTTTATTTTTAGTGCCGGGCTTCGCTCGCAATCAAGGAGGCGGTATAACAGCGAGATTGTTTTTTGAATGCGGTTAAGACCGTCATAAAGTGGAAAGAATAAAAACGGTGGTTGGTAATGGGTAATATTCCCACAGACCAATGATCCGAGAAGCGAGATGCGGGATGTGGGACGTGACACATCCCAAAGGGGTGGCAAACATGAAGAAGAACGGCGCCTCCAGGTATGAGAGGAACGGTATGAAGAGGATTATCGTCCGGTTGGGTGTGGCCCTGTTGCTCGGGGTTGTCCTGTTTGCCGGAATAGCCCTGGCAGGGGCGCCAGATCCCCAGCCCAAAGCAGAGGCGCCGGCGGTCCCTGCGGTCTCCCCGGACATGTTCAAGCGCGAGGGGGACACCATCGGTCTGGGACGGATTATCCGGTTCCGGGTGATCGCCGCCAGCGATAGCCCCTTTGATCAGGCAGTGAAGCTCAAGGTGCGGGACGACGTACTGGAATACCTGCGCCCGGAACTGCAGGGCGCCGGCAGCGAGCCTGCGGCTGCCGCAGTAATCTCCGGCCAGTTGACGGGGATCCGGCAGGTTGCCCGGCGGACGGTGCAGGCGGCCGGGTCGGATAAGCCGGTCCAGGTTTTCTACGGAGTCACGGCCTTTCCGAACAAGACTTACGGGTCCGTGTTCTTCCCCTCAGGCAACTACCAGGCTTTGAAGATCGTGATCGGGGCCGGGCAGGGCCATAACTGGTGGTGTGTGCTGTTTCCGCCCCTCTGCTACGTCGACCTGACCCAGGCTGCCCAGGACCTGTCAGGCGGCCAGCAGATCGTTCCCAGCGCGGCGGGCATGGGCGGGCAGGTGACCCGGTATCCCCGCCTGACTACAAAGATTGGCGTCTGGTTCACGGGCGTCAGTGCCCATTCCCTGGCCAAATTGGTGGTTAGCGGTTGGCGGTTGGCTGTTGGAGGACATAATGGCGTTTAGCTGTTAGGAGCCGGTGGCATCCTCGAGGTTCGAACATCCTCCTCCGCATCCGGGCTAACGCCCGGCCTGAAGAATGCGGAGCACAGGTCGGCTGAAAGCCCGCCTGCACACCGGGAATGCGGAGCACAGGGAACTTCGAGAAAGGCCAACGGCCAATTGCCAACGACCAAAATTAGTGGATGATCTGGGCGATCCAGAGCAGGGCGTAGCCGCAGGCCAGCCCGATCCAGCTCCAGAAGGGGCTCTGCTGTTGGGCGGCGGGGATCAGCTCATCCTTGAGCAGGTAGGTCATCGCTCCACCGGCCAGAGCGAGCATGAAGGAGAGGTGCTCCGGAGACAGGCGGATCAGGAACAGGCCGAGCAGAGTGCCCAGCGGGGTAAAGACGCTGACGATGGCGTTGACCAGCAGCACCCGGCGGCCCCGGACGCCTCCCATGTACAGCGGGGTGGCGGTGGCGATTCCCTCGGGGATGTTGTGCAGGGCGATGGAGAGGGCCAGCAGCGGCCCCAGGGCGCCCCCGGCGGCGTAGGCCCCGGCGATGGCGATCCCCTCCGGAAGGTCGTGCATGGCGATGCCGGTGGCCATCAGGTAACCCATCCGCTTGTAGGAGGCCTCCCGGCTGTAAATGTTCCCGCCGCGCCCGTAATCGGGCACCCGCCAGGTCATCAGCTTATCGAGACCCCAGAGGAGGACTACCCCGACCCCGAAGCCGATCCCGGCTTCCAAGGGCGTACCCTGGTCCAGGGCGGCGGGGATCAGGTCCAGCAGCACCACCGCCAGCATCACGCCGGCCGCCCCTCCGAGCATGATGGCCAGGGTACGGCGCCCCCGGCGCTTCCAGATCAGAACCACAATACTGCCCAGGACAGTGGCCAGACCGGCCAGGAAGCTGGGTAGCAGAGCGTGCATGGTATCACCTGCCTTATAAGACAATCTATGCTTCCAGGTGTGGTTTATGCCAATTGGAGGTGGTCAGTATGAGCGGGACCGGGCGGGGCATCCTGGTGATCATCGGTGGCTCCGAGGATAAGGAAGGTGAGTGCGTGATCCTGCGCCGGTTCTTGGAACTGGTGGCGGGCGCCCGTCCTGGCGGGCGCGACAGCGCCCGGGTCGTCATCGTCACCTCCGCAACCGATCAATCACAGGTGGTGGGGGAGACCTACTCCCGGCTGTTCAAAAGGCTGGGGGCCGGGGAGGTGGGAGTCCTCGACGTCGCCAACCGCCAGGAGGCAAACTCTGCCGCCACCTACGAGGCAGTGGCCGGGGCGAGCGGCATCTTCTTCACCGGAGGCGACCAGTTGCGGATCACCAGCCTGCTGGGGGGGACCAGGTGCGACGAGGCCCTTCATGACGCCTACCGGGCCGGGGCGGTGATCGCCGGCACCAGCGCCGGGGCGTCGGCAATGAGCGAGACCATGATCGTGGAGGGGGAGGATGCTGAGGCCCCCCAGCGGAACATCGTGCAGATGGCCCCGGGGATGGGCCTGATCCGGGAAGTGGTCATCGATCAGCACTTCGCCCAGCGTGGCCGGTTGGGGCGGCTGCTGACCGCGGTTGCCCAACACCCTTACATGCTGGGGGTGGGGATCGATGAGGACACCGCCATCGTAGTGTTGCCGGACGACATCTTCGAGGTGATCGGCTCAAAGGCGGTGACGGTGATCGATGGGACCCAGATCCGGGAGACCAATATCTCCGAGTCCGGCCCCCGGGCGCCCCTCGCCCTGACCAACGTGATCCTGCACATCCTGCCGTCAGGCTACAGGTTTGACAAGAAGCGGCGGCTGCTGATACTTCCGGAGAGGTCCGGTTAGGGCGCCTCCAATGTCACGCTAGTTGGAATGAGGTGCATAGAAGGGCCACAATCTGTAAAAATAGGAGGGGCCAGAAACACTATCCGTTGTAGCCACAGGAGGTACGAAGTGAAGATCTTGGAAAGCCGGTTCTACGAAGGCCGAAACATCTGGAGCCCGCGTCCGGTGCTTCAAGCGCGGCTTTTTTTAAGCCCGCGGGAACAGGTACCCACCAGCGAGATCCCCGGTTTTAACGAGATGCTTGCGGCCCAATTACCCGGCCTGGCGAAGCACACCTGCTCCCGGGGCTACCCGGGCGGCTTTCTGGAGCGCCTGCGTGAGGGCACCTACCTCGGCCACGTGGTAGAGCACGTGGCCCTGGAGGTCCAATCCGCCGCCGGTTTCCCGGTATCATTCGGCAAGACCTTGAGGGGAAATGTTCCCGACACCTGGGACCTGATCATCTCCTGCCGGACGCCGGGGCTCGGGGCCGCTGCCCTGGAGACTGCGGTGGACCTGGTCGCCGCAGTGTTGGAGAGGCAGCCCTTCGACGTTGCGGAGGCGCTCGAACGCCTGGAGGCGGTGGGAGATGCCACCTGCCTGGGACCGAGCACCGAGAGCATCCTGGAGGCCTGTTGCCGGCGAGGGATCCCGGCCCTTCACCTGGGTGATGGTAGCCTCTACCAATTGGGCTACGGCTGCTGCGGCAGAGTGATCCAGGCCACCATGACCTCCCGGACCTCGGCAATCGCAGTGGACATATGCTGTGACAAGGTACAGACCAAGAGACTGCTGGCTGTATCTTCCCTGCCCGTACCCCGGGGGTCGGTGGTAACCACCCTGCCGGAGGCCCAGGCAGAAGCCCTGGCCCTGGGCTATCCGGTGGCCGTCAAGCCCTGTCACGGCAACCAGGGGAAGGCGGTCAGCCTCAACCTGACCAGTTTAAAAGAGGTGTCGGCTGCTTTCCGGATTGCCCAGCACTACGATCAGCAGGTACTGGTGGAGGAATACGTTCAGGGACGGCAATACCGGCTGCTGGTGATCGGCAACCGGTTGACAGCGGCTGCGGAGCGGCTTCCGGCTGCGGTGCGCGGGGACGGCGCCCATACAGTCCGGGAATTGGTGGGCCTGGCCAACCAGGACCCCCGGCGCGGCGAGGGCCACGCCCGGGCGCTGACCAGGCTGAGCATAGACCCGGCCGCTATCATGGTGCTGGCACGGCAGGGGTACGCTCCGGACAGCATACCGCCCCCGGGTGTGTTGGTGCTGCTGCGGGACAATGCCAACCTCAGCGCCGGTGGCACCGCCGAGGACGTCACCGCCCTGGTGCATCCGGAAAACGCCTACCTGGCGGTGCAGGCGGCTCTTCTCCTGGGTCTGGACGTGGCCGGGATCGACATGGTCACGCCTGACATTACCGCCCCGGCCCGGAAGACCGGGGGCCGGATCATCGAGGTCAACGCCGCTCCAGGCTTCCGGATGCACCTGTTCCCGAGCCGGGGCGTCCCACGTCCGGTGGGGCAGGCCCTGGTGGACTACCTGTTTCCGCCCGGGTGTACGGCAAACATTCCGGTGATCTCGGTAACCGGAACCAACGGCAAGACCACCACCGTGCGCCTCCTCGGCCACATCTTCCAGCAGCAGGGGAAATCCGTGGGGATGACCACCACCGGGGGGATCTACGTCAACGCCCGCTGTATCTGCAAGGGGGACACCACCGGCCCCAACAGCGCCCGGACTGTGCTGCGGGATCCGGCGGTGGAAGTGGCGGTGCTGGAGACCGCCCGGGGCGGCATCCTGCGGGCCGGGCTGGGCTACGACCTGGCTGACGTGGCGGTAGTCACCAACATCGCCCCGGACCACCTCGGCCAGGACGGGATCGAGACCCTGGAAGACCTGTTCTGGATCAAGTCGCTGGTAGTGGAGGCGGTCAAAAAGGACGGCCACGTGGTGCTGAACGCCGACGACTCCTTTGCCGCCAGGTTTACCCAGCGTGCCCGGGCAAACCTGGTCTACTTCAGCATGCACGGGAACAACCTGCTGGTGCGGCGTCACCTGAGCGCCGGGGGCTGCGCCGTGCTCGTCAAGGATGGCATCGTCTATTTCTGCCGGGGTGAGGAGGCCACCAGGATCATTGGCCTCAAGGCCATTCGGGTCGGGATGGGCGGTCGGGCGCTGCATAACCTGGAGAACGCCCTGGCCGCCACCGCGGCGGCTTGCGTCTGCGGTTTGCATCCGGCGGTAATCAGGCACGGCCTGCGCACTTTCGGCACCGAACTCGCCCACAATCCGGGGCGCTTGATGGTACGGCGGATGGGACGGGTGACGGTGATCGTGGACTTCGGCCACAATGCCCCGGCCTTCCGCCGTATCGTCGAGTTTGCCCGGTCTCTGAAGCCGCGCCGGCTGCTGGGGGTGGTGGGTGTGCCCGGCGACCGGGGCGACGACCAGATCGAGGCGGCGGGGGAGACGGTGGGGACAGCCTTCGACGAACTATTCATCAAGGAGGACAGGGACCTCCGTGGCCGGGCACCGGGAGAGATAGCGGGGCTACTCTACAATGGGGCGCGCCAGGCAGGTCTGCCGCAGGTCTGCCTGCACCTGATCCACGGCGAGGCCGAAGCCGCCCGGGAGGCCCTCCGCCGCGCCCAGCCCGGGGACGTGCTGGTGATCTTCTATGAGGACCTGGAGGGGGTGCTGGCGGTGCTGGAGGCGGTTGAAAGCAGTCATAGGCCGGCGGCAAGGACGGCAGCAGCAGGAGCGGCTTTGCCGGCAGTTGCGGAGAAGATCGCTGCCAAGTGACTGTGATGTGAGAAGGAGAAAGGGAAAAATGACTGGAAAAAAAGGATTTTTTGGCCCCCACATGTAACATTATATACTGCACGAGCAAACAGCACGAGCAAACAGCACGATCAAACAGCACGATAAAGGAAGAAGCGAACCATGGACGAGCAGGGCCAGCCAAGCTTGGAGTTGCAGGCGTCCGCCAAGGTCAACCTGACCCTGGACGTGGGCCGGTTGCGGTCTGACGGTTATCACGAGATCAACTCCGTAATGCAGACCATCAGCCTGGCCGATACCCTCATCCTTACGGCGGCGCCCGTGGGGATCACGGTGAGATGCAGCCCGTCAGGGGCGGCCCCTGACGGGCCGGCCAACCTGGCGTACCGGGCGCTGGAGTCTTTAGCCGACCGCATCACGCCCGCCGGCGTCGATCTGCAGATCAGCAAGCGCATCCCCACCGCTGCCGGCCTGGGCGGAGGCAGCAGCGACGCCGCCGCTGCCCTCAAGGCGGCCAACGCTCTCTTCAAGCTCAACCTGACAGAGGTGGAGGTGATCTCAATGGCGGCACGCCTTGGGTCGGATGTCGCCTTTTTCATACGCGGGGGCACTGCCCTGGCCCAGGGGCGGGGCGAGACGGTTACGGTGCTGCCCACCCTCAGACCTCAGTGGCTGGTCCTGGTCAAGCCGGAGTTCCAGGTGGCCACGGCGGAGATTTACGCCCGTTACCAGCCGGAACAGAACCGGACCTGGACGACGCGATTTCTGGCTGCGGTCTCCAGGGGTGACCGGGACGGCATGCTGGCCAACATGGGCAACGACCTGGAGTCCGTGGCCGCTGCCGCCTACCCGCAGGTGTCCGTTTTGATAAAACGCCTGGAGCAGTTGGGGGCGGAGCGGGCGCTGATGTCCGGGAGCGGTCCCACGGTGTTCGGGGTGTTTCCGGGGGAAGAGGAGGCCCGAACCGCCGCCCGTCAACTGGACGGGGGCGGCGAGCAGGTCTTCGTCTGCCGCATGACCAGGCCCGGGGAGCAATGAATGGTTCCTTTATGACGAGAGGAGGCGAGGGTGATGACAAAGCAGGAGCGCAGGCTGGTGCCGGTCAGGCTGGACTCATACAAACCGCTGCGGGAGGTCGTCTTCGACAGCCTGCGGGAGGCGATCATCAATGGCACCTTGCGTCCGGGCGAACGGCTGATGGAGATCCAGTTGGCGGAAGAGCTGGGTGTCAGCCGGACTCCGATCCGGGAGGCGATCCGCAAGCTGGAGCTGGAAGGATTCGTGGTCATGGTGCCGCGCAAGGGGGCTTACGTGGCGGGGATCTCCTTGAAGGATATCGCCGACGTGTTCGAGGTGCGGGCCTCCCTGGAGGCCCTGGCCAGCGGGCTGGCGGCGGAGCGGATCACCGACGAGGAACTTGAGGAGCTGGAGCGGATCCTGGTGCGGTTGGCGGAGATCAGCGAGGGCGGGAACGTGCCGGAGTTCGTGGACTCCGATACCAGTTTTCACGACTATCTCTACCAGTGCAGCCGGAACCAGCGCCTGATCCAGATGCTCAGCAACTTGCGGGATGAGATCCAGCGCTTCCGGTCGGTCTCCCTGGCTTTCCCCGGCCGGCCGCGGGAGGCCCTGGAGGAGCACCGCAAGATCGTGGAGGCCGTGGCCGGGCGAAATATCACCAAGGCCCAGCACGCTGCCTGGGAGCACATCGAAAAAGCCGAAAACAGCCTGCTGGAGACCATCCGCAAGAACCAGCCCGAGGGAGTAGACAGTAATGATCAACAGGGTTGATGCGGTGGTGCTGGCCGGCGGGGGTACCCTGAAAGCAGATGTTCCCGCCGGTAAGAAAAAGGCCTCAGCACAGGCCGGCGCTCCGCCCCCGGAGGCGGGGAACAAGGCGCTGCTGACCATCGGGGGGCGTCCCATGATCGACTACGTGACCGAGGCCCTGAGAAATTGTCCGGAAGTCGGCAAGATCGTCCTGGTGGGGGATGCGTCGCTGCAGAAAGCCTACCGCCAGCCATCGGGCCTGCTGTTTGCCTCACCCGGAGATTCGCCCCTGGGCAGCCTGGCCTCCGGTGTTTCGGTATTGGAGAACGCTCCGGACGCTGCTGATTGGATCCTGTCCTGCACCGGGGACATCCCCTTCCTGTCTCCTGGCGCCGTGAGCGAGTTTCTCCAGCAGTGCAGCCGGCGGGAGGCGGACTTCTATTACCCGATCACCACCCGTCAGGCGGCCGAGAGTCGTTTTCCCGGTGTCAAACGCACCTATGCCAGGCTGCGGGACGGGGTGTTCACCGGGGGCAACCTGTTCCTGGTGCGCCGGTCGATCGCGGGAGAGGCCCTGCCAAAGGCCGGGGACTTCATCCGCCTGCGCAAGAAACCGGTGGCCATGGCCCGATTGGTCGGTTTCGGCTTCCTGTTGGCCTATCTCTTCGGTTTCATGACCATCGCCATGGCGGAGCGGCGGATCTCCAGCCTGGTGGGTTACCGCGGCGCTGCGGTGATCAGCGACTATCCCGAGATCGGGGTGGACGTGGACAAGATCTCGGACCTGGACATGGCCCGCCGCTTGCTCGCCCCTTAGGCCAGCCCATATAGAAAGCAGAAGGAAGCAGGAGGGGCAGCCCATATAAAATTTACATTACTAGCAGGAATTTCCCTTTCCATGGAGAATTAACGTGCACAGAAGCATACCTGTGAGAAATTGAAATAAATCGGAAAGGGATGGCCAGGTTGACGGTGACAGATGTTCGGATCCGCAGGTTGAACCAGGATGGCAAGATGAAAGCTGTTTGCTCCGTTACTTTCGATGACGCCTTTGTGGTGCACGACGTGAAAGTGGTGGAGGGGCAGAACGGACTGTTTGTGGCCATGCCCAGCCGCCGCACGCCTGCCGGGGAATTTCGGGACATCGCTCACCCGATCTCGGCGGGGGCGCGGGAGGTGATCCAGAGCGCCGTGCTCAAGGCTTACGCCGAAGCTGTGTGAAGAACAAGCGGGAATTCCCATCCCGTTCAGGGGATTGGGATGAAAGCGCTATTTTCCTTGATAAAACGGCGGGGTCGTCTCACGCCGTAGGATTTACCGTCCGGACTTTCTAAGGGGATCTCAAGCCCCCTTTTTTTTGTTTTTTCATCATAAAAGGATTTTTATTGCCAGTTGGAGAAAAATAATAGGGAAAAGGCCGGTCAACATGGACAACACGAGAGGGGACCCGTTTTTTTATGAGTTCGACGGCAGCAGTGATCCTGGCGGCGGGGCAGGGGAAGCGGATGAAGTCCGCTCTCCCCAAGGTGTTGCACCGCTGCGCCGGGGCGCCCCTGATCAGATATGTACTGGACGCCGTGGCGGCGGCAGGCATTACAGAAGTGGTGATCGTCATCGGCACCGGCGCCGCCCTGGTGCGGGAGGCCCTGGGCCACAGCTATAAGTACGTTTTACAGGAACCGCAGCGGGGCACCGGCGATGCAGTGGCCAAGGCGCTGCCACAAGTCTCATTCGACTGCGGCGACCTGCTGGTGCTCTGCGGTGACACGCCCCTGCTCACCCCCGGCAGTCTCACCCGGCTGCTGGCAACCCGCCGGGAGGCGTCGGCTGACGCCTGCATCCTCACCAGCATGTTCGACGACCCTTCCGGCTATGGCCGCATTGTGAGGGACGCCTCGGGCCTGGTGGAGGCGATCGTCGAGGACGGCGATGCCACGCCAGGACAGAAAGAGATTGAAGAGATCAACACTGGTACCTACTCCTTTGACCGGGCGGCCCTGGAAGAGGCCCTCGCGGGGCTGAGGCCGGACAACAGCCAGGGCGAATACTACCTCACCGACGTTATTGGCCTGCTGCGCCAGGCCGGCGGGGCGGTGGCCGTATTGGCGGCCCCATCCGTAGAGACCGCGGGGATCAACACCCGCCGGGAGTTGGCCGCCGCTGGGCGCATCTTCCGCCAACGGGAGTGTGAGCGGTTGATGGACGCTGGCGTCACCATCATCGACCCGGCGGTCACTTACATCGACCGCGGGGTGGAGGTAGGGCGGGACACCGTCATCTACCCGTTCTGCTTCCTGGAGGGCGCCACCCGGGTGGGCGCCAACTGTGTGGTAGGGCCGGGGACGCGCCTGGTGGACACGGACCTGGGCAGTGGGGTGGCGGTACAGTCCTCGCTGCTGATAGGGAGCACCGCCGGCGACGGCTGCCAGATCGGGCCCTTTGCCTACCTGCGGCCGGGCACCGTGCTGGCCGAAGGAGTCAAGGTCGGCGACTTCGTGGAGTTGAAGCAGGTCCAGGTGGGCCCCGGGAGCAAGATCCCGCACCTCAGCTATGTGGGGGACGCGGTGCTCGGCGCCGGCGTGAACGTGGGGGCCGGCGCCATCACCTGCAACTACGACGGCGTCAGCAAGCACAAGACACAGATCGGCGATGGGGCTTTTATCGGCAGCAACACCAACCTGGTAGCCCCGGTGTGCATCGGCCGGGAGGCGGTGACCGGAGCTGGCTCCACTATCACCAAGGACGTTCCGGAGGGGTCCCTGGCGGTGGAACGCGCCCGGCAGGTGGTGGTCCCGGGCTGGAGGCGGAAACGGATGGCGGACGCAAGAGGTCAGAAGCCGGAAAAAACTAAAAGCAAAGAATGAAAAACATTTTAACGATCGGTATCTGACGCCTGTTCATAGGGTTTGAAACGGGAGGAGAAAAATCCGGGGGTACCGGATAGGCACAAGAGGGGGACGGAAGTGATTCTGTACGCCAAGAAACTCAAGATCTTTACGGGTAACGCCAACCCGGGGCTGGCCATGGAGATCACCGATTATCTGGGCATCGCTCCGGGCAACATCAAAGTCGGCCGCTACTGCGACGGCGAGATCAATGTCAGCATCGAGGAGAGCGTGAGGGGGGCGGATGTCTTCCTGATCCAGCCCACCTGCTATCCGGCCAACGAGAACGTCATGGAGTTGCTGATCATGATGGACGCCCTGCGCCGGGCCTCGGCGCAGCGCATCACCGCCGTCCTTCCTTACTACGGCTACGCCCGCCAGGACCGCAAGCTGAAGGCGCGGGTGCCGATCACCGCCAAGCTGCTGGCCAATCTGATCACTGCCGGGGGGGCGTCCCGCATGGTCACCATGGACCTGCACGCCGGGCAGATCCAGGGCTTTTTCGACATCCCGGTGGATCACCTGCCGGCGGTGCCGATCCTGGCCGAATACTTCCAGAACCTCGACCTGGGCAAGGTGGTGGTGGTCTCCCCGGACGTGGGAGGAGTGACCCGCGCCCGGGATTTCGCCAACCGGATGGGGGCTTCCATCGCCATCATCGACAAACGCCGGCCTGCGCCCAACGTGTCCGAAATCATGAACATCATCGGCGAGGTGGATGGCCGGACCGCTATCATCGTGGATGACCTGATCGATACCGCCGGAACTATCTCCCAGGGAGCAGAGGCCCTGCTGGAGAAAGGGGCGAAGGAGGTCTACGCCTGCTGCACCCATCCGGTCTTCTCGTCACCGGCCAAGGAGCGCCTCGAGTCCTCACCGCTGAAAGAGGTGGTGGTCACCAACACCATCCCCGTCCAGCCCTTCTCCAAAGTGAAGGTGCTGACCGTGGCGCCGCTGCTGGGCGAGGCGATCATCAGGATCCACGAGGACCTGTCCGTCAGCAAGCTATTCGAGTGACCCCGTGTCTGCGGCTCTCCGCGATCAGAGTACGCCAACTGGCAGTATCGTTGAAAAGTCGAGTCTGCTCCGGACAACATCCGGGGCTCTTACCTTTCCGGCGGCTCGGCCTCTCTGGCTTCACTGCTGCCGTTTTGCCCGTTCTGGGGCGGTTCCGGTTCCGTGCCATGTCCTCCGTGCCCAGAGGCGGTGCCGGGTCCAGTGGACAGGGCGCGGTTCGCTCCGCTCACAATCAAGGCGCCACTGGACATGGCACCGCCGGGTTCAGGCGGCGCCTGAGCTGCGGGCCCTGAGGGCTCCGCTTTCTCCTCACCGGGGATGTGGATGTCCCGCACCTTTTGAACCAGGCGGTTGGCGCCCTCCTTCAGGCTCTTCACGCTCCCGGCCAACCTGCTCTCATTGCGGGTCAGGTTCTCCTCGGCCCCGTTCCGCACGATCAGGATGTCCTTCCCGATGGTGCGCACCTCCCCGGCTGGCAGCACGGCCTTTCCCTTCAGGAAGCCCTCCCCGGGAGCGCCGCTCACCTCGAAGGCGGTGATCTTGCCGGTCGCCGTGTCCACGTAAAACTCCTCCACGTGGCCAAGGGCAGCGCCACCCTCGGAGATCACCCGCACTCCCTTGAGGCGCACGTCTTCTTTGACTAGGCCGAGGATCTGGGGCAGGCTGGTGATCCTTTCGGCGTTGGCCGTCTTCTGTACGGTCAGGGCGTTGTTGCCGACGCTGACCACCCGGGCGTAGGGGATCACCTTCTGCTCCCCGAACAGGCCGCGGCGCTGCACGATGATCGCCGCCACCTCCGAGGTCTGGGGGTTGATCACCAGGTCCCGGATGCGCCCGATCTCCCGCCCCTCATCCAGGCTGATGACGGATAGCGACTTGAACTGCTGGCTTTTGCGCATATAATAACCTCCCTTTTCTTGACAGGGTTCAACAAGTTCTTGGCTTCAGTGGGGGGTTGCCTTCCCCCACTGAAGCTTAGAACTTGTTAATACAGTGACGTAGCCGCTCTTACCTGTGTGCCCGTTTTCTCTCAGGCCGGGCGTTAGCCCGGATACGGGCGCCCACCGCTTCGGAGAAGCGGGGGCATTAGAGCGGATAGTCATCTGTGGTAACCTTATAAAATATATTGGACCATTTCAAAAATATTCATGATTCCCAAGGCCAGGCGGGGTTTAGCATTAAATGGTTGGCAAAAGATGTGTCTTAAACAGTCTGAAAGAATCCAGGCAGTATCAAGGGTTCTAGCCTAGTCTTGTTACCTATTTTGCCCGATGACGCCATTATCGAGTATGTCGAGCATGACGCAGCCGTCGATAAATTCAGGCTTTAACTTGAGGGATGTGGTAGAGTATGAGTTTGACGATGTATCAGGTGGATGCGTTTACGGAAAGGCCTTTTGCGGGGAACCCCGCCGCGGTGTTCGTCCTGCCTGGGCCGCGGGACGACCGGTGGCTGCAGGATGTAGCCCGGGAGATGAACCTGTCGGAGACCGCATTTCTGGTCGAGGCTGCGGATGGGTATGACCTGCGCTGGTTTACCCCGTGCACAGAAGTCGAGCTGTGCGGGCATGCCACTTTGGCCAGCGCCCACGTTCTATGGGAGACGGGTCGGCTGAGGCGGGATGAGCAGGCGCGTTTTCACACGAGGAGTGGCCTCCTGACGGTCGTGTATACCGATGGGGGTTGGATCGAGATGCCCAGAATGCCGAGGAGAACCGCCTGCTGTACGTGGCAGCGACGAGGGCGAGGGACCTGCTGGTGGTTGAGCACCTATGAGGAAAAGCCCGAGATAAGCCCGTGGAGCCCCTTCGAGGCACACCTGCCTGACGTTCCGGTAATAAATATTATGAAAAAGTTTGTTCTACCTCTTTAATTAAAGTATCGATAGTTTCAGTCGCTTCTATAGCCTGATCAATCTTTATATGTGGCTTCAAGGCAACGATCTTTTCAGCTCTTTTAGTTAAGCTTTGCCCTTCTTTTTCGTTAAGAGTTACATATAGAGAAGTTGCCACCCTCTCAAGTTGAGCTACACCAAAGCCGGATAATTTTTCGGATATGAACTCAACCTTTTCTTTGTATTTTCTTATTGTCTTTGGGTAGTATTGTTTTAATGAATCAGCACCTTTCCCAGGAATGTGAGAGGGCCCAAGGGGGAAGTGACCCTGAATCTCAAGGATCATATCCGCCCGCATATTGCTAAGCTCATCCCGTAATTCAAACGAAAAAGGACCGTGTTTATAAAGGATGAAATCAAATTCTGTCGGCACTTTCATTAATTCCTGTAGAAAATATGTGCCCTTTTGAATATGAGTTTCTCCGCACCAACCTCCCTTATCCCTCATGCTTTCAATTAGCGATAAAATTACTGCCCGTCGCTTGCTTCCTACCATCATCACTCCTCCTCAATTCTTCTAGTCAATAGAGTATCCCTATTGTCACGCAGCCACTCATACGCCTGCTCTCTCAAATCAGGCCTTATAAAAATATAATCAAAAGAGGCTTCGGGTAGGTTTTGCAAGACCTGGGATATATCAAACGATGCAGCTATGCGGCCATCATTACATAATATAGGAAACTCAAACGTGCTGTTCCCGGATGTACGAAAATCGCGCCGGACATTATTTTCTCCATATTTCTCCTTGAGAGCTTCAAAAATTACCTCCCCTGATTCAGGGTTCTTCCTAATATCATCTGGATTCTTTTGGTATACCTTCTTGTAGTGCTCACGCTTAACAATTCTTCGTGCAGCATCATGGCCCCTCTTTGTAGTATCCCGCGCAGCTCCCAACAGCTCAACTAAGACCTCGTTATCGGTTATCAATATCAACTCTTTTATATCTGTTGGAAATTTACCACCCGGCAACCATTCAAGAAGGAAGTCCTTTAAATGAATGTCATAAGACCTGCGAATTGGATGAAAATAAACCTGGGAATACATAAAATATCTGGCAAGCAAGAGCGCTTCTGCAGAATGCAGGCCTCCTTCTTCCACCCCTAGCATGGGCTCTTGAGAGCCTCCATTTTCACCGCTGGTTCTCGGCAATATTCTTAGTGTGTCTATCAATCTAAAATGGTCAAATTTCCCGTAAGTAACCCCTGCATGATAGGAGTCTCTTAATAGATAATCAATCCGATCAACTCCGAAGGAGTCTCCCACAATGATTTCGGCCATGATCGCTTCCCAATCGCTGAAAGTCACATCTTTAAGCTTTTTTGGCCCGACAGCCAATTTTATTATATCTTCAGGCCGTAATGGCGGAGTAATTGTGTTCCAAATTTCTCTCATTTCAGGGCTGTTAATAAAAGCCACTGTCAACTTTTCATGACTCCAATCTTCTGGCAATAACTCCTTTTCGGCTGCATGTGAAAAGGGCAAATGACCTAGATCATGACAGAGTGCTGCCATCCTCAATGCACGTCGCCAATAATGAAGACGATGATCAACACTGATCTCAGGAAGCAACTCTCTGATTTTACCATGAACATTTTCTTTGTGGGTTATGACATCAAAGATTCTTCCTGCGAGTTCCATAACACCCAGGGAATGTTCGAAACGTTTATGTGTAGCTCCGGGGTAAACTAGATAGGACATAGCCAATTGATGTATATGGCGTAGGCGCTGGAACGGCTGTGAATCAAGTATTTTTCTCTCATCCGTATCCAGTTTAATGAAAACATGAATGGGATCTCTGATCTCATGAAAGTTTTTAGCCATAGAAACCTCTTTGATATCAGAGTAATGTTTCTTACATCATACCGAACAACCGTTCTTTAATCAAATATATTCTTTACATAAATAAATTCGATACCTTAAAGGAAGTACCTTCATATCTTGGAAACTTTTTTACAACTGTATTCGAAGTAGCAAGTGGCACGGTGATTGTCAGCGATCCCTGCTATAAGAGGGGAACCTGGTGCACCGGCCAGCTTGCGGCATGGTGCTGCTTGAGGAAGGTTGGACGGCACCGATGCTGGTGCCCGGTATTGATCCCCAGGATGATCGGGCCGGATCCCCTTCCTCGGCACGGTAGTTTGGATGCATAATCACCGCGTTCTACTGCTAGGTTGCTCAGATCACTCGGTTATGAGGCCATTGATGTCAGGGATATCGGCCTGCGTGGAGCCAGAGATATTGAGATATTTGCATACGCATCCAAGGTGAACGCTACGGTAGTCACAGCCGATGTAGGTTTTGCCAGCATGATTTACTTGAGTTCTCAAGCACATGCTGGCGTTATTCTTCTCAGGCTTCCCATTGACTTACCGGTAAAGGCGCTCAATGAGATTCTACTCAAAGCGATAACCAGTCTCTCGGATGAAGAGCTCAATAAGAACATCATTGTGATTGATCAGCAAAAAATAAGAATTCGCCGCAGCAAGAACTAATGATTCTTGACCGAAAAGACAAAAGACGGGGCGGACGCCCCATTTTATTTTCTAAAGGCGAACATCCGATGAGGTGAGCGCCTTTTTTAATCTTGTTGACGAGCCAGGTGGCTACTGTCCAGCAAGACGGAATGGCCACGGTAGAAATCAGGAGTCACCTTCAAAGGAGGGATGCTAGTAGGTGAAAAGGTCGGATTCGTCCCGACTATCGGAAAGCGCCGCGTCTACATCGTAGACGAGGTGCACATGCTCACCGGGGAGGCGTTCAACGCCCTCCTCAAGACCCTGGAGGAACCTCCGGCCCATGGTATCTTCATCCTGGCCACCACCGAGGCCCACAAGGTGCCGCCCACGGTCTCGTCCCGCTGCCAGCGCTTCGAGTTCCGGCGCCTCGGCCATGACCTCATCCGTGAACACCTGGCCGGCATCGCTTCCGGGAAGGGTTGGACGGTCGAGGCCGGCGCCCTCGATCTTCTGGTCAGACAGGCAGGTGGCGCCCTGCGCGATGCCATCGGCCTGCTCGACCAGGCCGCCAGCTTCACGGAAGGGAAGATCGGCCTGTCAGACGCCCTGGCCATCACCGGCTCTCTCAATGAGGAGTCCCTAATGAAGATCCTTGACGCCTCTGTCAGCGGCGATGCGCCCGCTCTCCTCGGCCACCTGGGGGAGATGTTTGCCAAAGGCAATGAGCCCCGTCAGATCCTCTTCCAGTTGATCGAGCGAGTCCGCAGCGCCCTCTTCTCGGAGGAGGCGCGGCACGCCCCCGAGAAGTACGCCCGGCTGTTGCGCTCTCTCGCCTGCGCCGATACGGAGATGCGGGGCAACAGCCGCCCGGACCTGGTCCTGGAGATCGCCCTGCTTCGTGTTGCGGGTTTTCCCGCTTCCCGGAAGTTTGATTTGTCAACAATCAAGGAGTTCTTGCAAAATGAAAATCGTCTCTAACTCAACCCCTCTTATTGCTTTGTCCAGAATCAATGAACTAGACCTTTTACGCACCATATTCGATACGATAATTGTACCAACAGCCGTATACAACGAGGTAGTATTAGAAGGAGCCGGGAGACCAGGCGTAGAGGAGATTGCCGGAGCAGATGGAGGCAGCATCGAAATTGCCGCAACCGACACGTACCGACTCACGTTCATCCAGGCGAAGATAGCGCCGGCAGAGCGATTTGACCCGCTCTTCATACCCATCTCATCGGTTGAGAGCCTGCTCCGCGTTCTCGGCAAGAACCCGGTAGAGGTCTCCTGGGACAGCAAGAGCATCATGTTCAAGTCACAACGTTCACCTTGTTGGTGATCCGGAGCTCTCGGGGGCGATAAGAAGGTGGAACTGCTCTTTACCGGAGGCCACCTGAACGTCAAATTCGGAGACGAGCGCGCCACCTACCAAACGGTTCTGCTGCCGGTATTGCCGCTGGAAGAGGCCGAGGCTTGCTGCAAGGCGATAAATAAACAAGATATAAATAACCACCATCATCATCCGATCAGTGATCACAGATCGGTAGCAGATCGGGTCAGCGGAAAAAACGATGATGACGATGATGATGCCCATAATCAAAATCAAAAAGGCCCCGCGGTAAAGAGCGAGGCTGGGAGAAAATTGCCCGCGGAACCAGAACCGGGGGAGCGACGTGTGGTTCATGCCCCGGAAGTCGGGCCAGCAAACCCGGAAGGCAACCTTGAGCCGAATGCCCGCCAGCTTATCGCCGAACTGGTGAGCGAGTACCGCGAAACAGTGCCACCGGAAAAACACTGCAAGGACGACCATGCGTTTATAGAACGTCTTTATTGCGAGTTTGGCGGCTATTGCGACGTGTACCTGGGCATCAACGAGTTAGGCTACCGGGTTGC